>UQPJ01000004.1:0-60674 GCA_900543015.1 uncultured Collinsella sp. | reverse complement strand
CGGCAGCGCGAGCTGGAGCCTGCTGGGGCGGTGCAGCAGCGTGAGCAGGCAGGCGGAGTCCTCCCGGGCCCCCTCGACGGTGTCCATCTCCCAGGCCGCGGCGCACGCGTCTGTTAGCGTCAATCTAATTTTCACCAGTTTCACCAATCAAACGCGCCGTTCGCGCAAAGGCGGCTTCACCGCTTGCGCTAACGTATTTTCACCGATTCCGGTCACGCCTTGACGGGTCCGTCCCTCGGCAGGTCCTTCAGCCTGTAGGACCTGCCCGTTATCTTGACCAGGTGGCAGTGGTGGCACACCCTGTCCGCGATCGCGCTCGCCGCCACGTCGTCCCCGAACACCCTGCCCCAGCCGCTGATCCCCACGTTGGTGGTGATGATCGTCGAGCGCTGCTCGTAGCGCGTCGATATCAGCTGGAACAGCAGGTCCGCACCCGCGCTGCCGACGTCGAGGTAGCCGAGCTCGTCGATGATCAGCAGCCTCGAGTGGGCGTAGTACTTGAGCCTCTTCTTGAGGATGCCGCGCGACGAGGCGTCCTCCAGGTCCTCGACGAGCCGGGCGCAGTCCACGAACCTGACCTCGCGCCCCGCCCTGACCGCCTCGATGCCCAGCGCGACGGCGAGGTGCGTCTTGCCCACGCCGGGGCTTCCCACGAACAGGACGTTCTCGGCCCGCTCCACGAACCTGAGGGTCGCGAGCTCCTCGATCTCGGCGCGCGGGACCGACGGCTGGAAGTCCCAGTCGAAGTCCGCCAGCCCCTTGACGTAGGGGAACCCCGACGACCGTATGCGCTGGTTGGTGATCCTGACCTCCCGGGCGGCGACCTCGACGCGCGTCATCTCCTCGAGGGCGGAGGCGAAGCCCCGCTCGCCCGCGGCGACCATCCTCACGTAGTCGGGCAGGGACGCCGCCATCTCGTGCAGCCCGAGCGCGGAGAGGTTCGCCTGCGCCCTGATCGAGGGGCTGCCCTCCGCGACGGCACCCATCACGCCCCTCCGAGCGAGTCGAGCAGCGCGAGGTTGGCGCGCGCGGCCTCGGCGATGTCCGCGTCGGCCAGGCCCCGCTTCCCCTCGAGGGCCTGCTCGTAGTGGTCGGGGTCGTAGTTGATGGGCCTCGACGGCCCGGACGCGGCGTCGTGGACGGCGACCTCCTCGCCGGCCATCCTCACCACGACCTGACCGCCGGGCATCGCTATGACGCTCACGCGCCGGCCGATGCAGCGCCTGGGCACGGACCACTCCCTGCCGGCGGCCCTGACGAGCATGGTCGGCGGGACGGTCTGGACGCTCACGTCGCCCACCATCGACTCGAGGAGCCGGAGGTTCCCGATGGGACGCAGGCTCTCCTTCTCCCGCATGAACAGCGCGTCGGGCGGCAGGCCGGTGGTGCGGTTCGGCTCCGAGTTGGCCTGGGCCTCGACCCGGGCAACCGCCTCGGCGAGGCCGCCCCACCCGGTGAACTCGCCGCCGTAGGCGAGCAGGCGGTTCAGAAAGCGGTTGGCCGACTCGTCCTTGCCCTTGGTCTGCGGCGAGCGCGGCGCGCAGAGCCTGAGCTCGAAGCCGGCCTCCCGCGCGAACCGCCACGCCCTCTCCTGCCTGGTCCTCCTGCGGCCCGAGACGGTCACCAGGCACGACATGTTGTCCGTGATGCATTCCTCCGGGACGCCGCCGAGGCGGGTGAAGGTGGCGAGCAGGCAGGACAGCAGGTCGTCGAGCGTGCGGCTCCTGACCGGTATGAAGCGGTGCTTCCGGGAGTAGCCGAGCGTCGCGGTGAACACGCTGAACTCGAAGACCTCGCCCTCCGAGTCGACGAGCCTCATGCCCTCCTTCCAGTCGAACTGCAGCTGCCTGCCCGGGGGCGTCTCGAACCGCGGGTGCGGCTCGCGGCCGCCCGCGCCCCCGAAGGGCACGTCGCGCGCCCGGCACCACGCGGTGAAGGCGCCGTACCCGGGCAGCCCCTCCCCGCGGCCCTCGCGCAGGAACGCGTAGACGGCCATCTTGGTCATCCCGGGCAGCTGGGCCTTCGCGCGGATCTCCTCCTCGAGCGGGTCGAAAGCACTGCCCCTCGCGGACCTCCCGTCGACGGCGGCCTCGCCCTCCCTCCAGTACTTGGCGACCGTGTGCCGGTCCATGCCGTGCCTCCTCGCGATCTCGCTGAAGTTCGGCTTGGCGCCGGACCCCCTGTAGACGTTGAGCTCTCCCATTACGTTTCGCTCCATATCCCGCTCCTCCCGGGTCGGATACCCGATCGGAGCATAGTTCCGTTTGCGCAGTTGGTGAAAGTACGTTAGCGGGGTCGGCGAAAGCGCGTTGGCGCATTCGGCGAGATACGTTTGCGAAAGTGGTTGGTTTTAGATTAGCGCTAACATCGAGGAGGACGGCCAGGCCGCCGCCCACGTACTCACCGGCCACGAGGGCGAGGCGGACCGCCTCGCCCATGGAGTCGAACTCGACCGTGACCATGCGGCTACCTCCTCCTGACGGCGCTGAGCGGCTTCGGGGAGAATTGCTCGTCGCGCTCGACGACGGCGAACCCCATCGAGCGATTCAGCTCGGCCATCTCCTTGATGCTGAAGTAGCCGAGCTCGTCGTCGTAGCCCTCGACGAGGCCGAACGCCTCGTCCGTGCCGTCGAACTCGAGCAGCCACCAGTCCCATCCGTTCACGCACGAGAAGTAGTGGGCGTAGACCGTGGGGTCCTCCGCCCCGTCCTGCCCATAGAGCCTCGGCACCGTCTTGGCGATTTCCTCTGTCATCAGCTGCTGCATGTCTTCCTCCGTTCCGGGCACGTGGCCCTCAACATCTCGCCCCCGCGGGCAAAGCCGAATGGCGACGCCGCGCGTCGTCGTCGGCTTTGCTCCCTGCAAAGCCGCACCGGAGCGAAGGCGGGTCAAGGGAGGTCCATGACGACCTCCACCAACCGGAGCGGAGCGGAGGTTTGTGCGGGGTCTCATGGGCCCCTTGACGCGGCGTAGCGGAGGTGCCACCCGGCCGCGGAGCCGTGGCCGATTCACGGCGGACGCCGGCAGCTCGAAATAGTTTTATCGCACTGCCCTTTCGATGAAAGCCAGCTAGCCGAAGACGGCGGCGAGTTTGAAAGCGAATCATTCCTAGATCTATTTCTGTTTGCAAAACGCCTCGAAGGCTGCTCGGATAGGAGCATCTTCTACTACGAAACCACCATCAATAAAATGCTCGAATCGTTCGATACGCCAGCTTGTGACTTGGAAACCGAAGAGATTAGGTCCTATCTTTCCGACTATCAGCAAAAAGCCGGCGTCACTCACGTCACCGTTGACAACGTCCGAAGAATCATCTCAAGCTTCTACTCATGGCTCGAAGACGAAGACCATATCATCAAAAGCCCGGTCAAACGCATCAATAGAGTCAAGGCTCCGCAACTCATAAGGGAAACGTATGGCGACAAAGTCGCGAGATTCTTTGCGATAACTGCGGGTCGCCCCGAAACCTTGCCCTGATCGACCTGTTGCGCTCCACGGGCATGCGCGTGGGCGAACTCGTCTCGTTGGGCAGGAGCTCCATCGACACCATCAGTCGGGAGTGCATCGTACATGGCAAAGGAAATAAGGACCGCATCGTCTATTTTGATGCAAAGACTATAGTCCATATTGAGAATTACCTGCCCACCCGAATGGGCAGCTCGGAAGCCCTCTTCGTGTCGAGCAAGGCGCCACACGAGAGGCTGTAAATTGGCGGTGTCGAGGCGTTGCTTAGAAAACTGGAGCGCGAGCTTGATTTAAGAAGGGTCCACCCTCATAAGTTCAGAAGAACGCTTGCCACAAAGGCAATCGACAAAGGCATGCCCATCGAACAAGTCCAGGTGCTCCTTGGCCATAAAAATAGATACCACATTAAGGTACGCAATGGTCGGCCAGTGCAACGTCAAAGCATCCCACCTCAGATATCTAACTTAAACATCGTGTTTACCCGCCAGTCGCTTGTACTCCTCAGCACTAATGACCGTCTTGATATCGAGGATGGATCAACATTCATATTGTTCGTCACGTCCATCCGGTCCTCCTCGCTTGAGATAGTTGCAGTGTCGCCACGGTCGACGGTACGCTCGGTTGCACGGCACGCGCCGACGGCGTGCGCAGCGCAACCGCGCGTACCGTCGACGGGCAACGCATCTGCCAAGGCCTCGGCGATTGTCTTAGAGCACATCGTTGCCTTCTTCCATAGAGGCCAGGTATAAGATCAGATCGGCCTTGTCCACGCGCCAGACGCCGGCAATCTTCACGCCGCCGGCCGCCTTAAGAATCTGAATAGCCTTGGTCTTGCAGACGTTCAGTAGCTTGACGATATCGCGCGAACTAACGTATGCGGACGGCAGCGCGTGCAAATCACGACACCACGCCTTGCGAGAGATAGCGTTCATTTTTTTGATGTCCTTGTCTTCCATATCTACTCCTTTCGTTTATGTAGTACATATAGAACACAATACTTGACCTGCTGGTTGGTGTTAATTTATATTTTTACCAGAATGCGGTTTATAGTATTCCAGCAGTTAAAGGAGCAGGTATGGCAACCGTCAAAGTAAAAGTTCCCACAAGCATCGACAACCCGACTCCATGGACGCTTCCTAGGACAAAACTGATTTGCGTTAATATCAACGGATCAGAACATGATGCGTTCCTATGCAAGGCAGGTAATAAAGCCTATGGCTTACCGGATGGTTTTGCGACAGGAGCTTTGCTCAATTTGAATACGGAGGATCTCGGAGAAGTCAAACGGTTTATTGAGGCATACGGTCTTCCAGTGTCGCCCTACGCCAATCAGTTCGAGCTTGTTGAAAAGCGGTTTATATCAAATGACAAGTTCTCCAACGACCCGGTGGGTGACGGACTTGATTGTTGGAGCGACTCATTGAATGCTTCAACGCGAAGCTCCGATATTATAGAGACTCTCGGGTTTTCCTTGTTTAACCATTACAAAGGGAAAGACAGTTCGGCTGGCACAGAAATCGCAAATCTGATAAAAGGCATCCGGAAGAAGGACGAGCAGATCATCTTGACCGAAGATCTGGCCACAACCCTAACAATCATGCAAGTCGCTGCCCTTCTTTTTTCATGCAAGGCCGCCTTTGGTCCAAAGGCATATGACAAGGCAATCCCACTTCTAAAGAAGCTGCCGAACAGTGACAAGATCAAGAAAAAAGTTGGTCAGCTTTTCACTACCTTCCAAATGCCCACAAAGATATATTTGGACACCAACGAAAGCGAGCTGCCTCTGGGTATTCTTGCAGCAAGAGTTTCGGCATCCCATAACCTTGAATCCATCGAAAAGCAGCTTGCCGCTTTTTTGGATCTCTCTATCTCACCGTATCCGGAGGAGACCCATCTCATTCAGAATTCGACACTCCGAAGAATAGCCAGCATTAGCTTAGAGTCCAGAAAACAGCCCGTAGGAAGTTTGACTAGAGCGTTTAGCATCCAACTTCTTGAGTACCTTCAAAGCGATCAGCCTTGGCGCATCTGCGACCTCTGCAAGCGTCCCTACAAAATTCGTCAGCAAACGATGCACGCGCTGACAAGCGCAGAAGCTGCTCAGAAAGAACTCTCAAAGCCAAGGCGGAAGACTAATAAGCAGAGCTCCTTTTGTACGAAGACTCACGAGGAGCGTGAACGCCGCAAAGTTCAGGCCGAAAAGCGCGATCAGCGCAAGATTGATCGAAAGCTGCACGAACTCGACTCCAAAAAATGTCGAAAAGCGCAATTGTAATTACGTGATGAGTTTGTGAAATCAACGAGAATTATTAATCAGCCCAAAACGGCTTTTATTGCACATTTCGTTGCACAGCCTATTGCACACGGCGGCGATATAAAAGAAAGCAGGCCAGATGAAAATACCATCTGACCTGCTTTTTCTTTCATGGAGCCAGTGACAGGAATCGAACCTGCAACCCACTGATTACAAATCAGTTGCGCTACCGTTGCGCCACACTGGCACACTTGGCGCTTTCGCGCGAAGCCTGTTAAGAATAAAGGAATTACGGACGGGGCGCAACAGACCCTTCGACCGACCACATCTCAAAACTATTCGCCAGAACAAATAGTTTTATCTGTTCGCCAGAACCAAAAACTATTCGTTTTGGCGATGCCGACCCGCAACCCATTGATTACAAACCAGTTGGTTGGTCAATCGAGGGAGCAGCTCCCGATAGAAGGTTTACCTACCTCCCACGGAGGGCCTTGAGCTTTGCCAGGGCCTCGGGGCTCAGGCGGCTGCCCAGGGTCATCTTGATCTGCGGGGCTCCCTCTGCCTCGTGAACATCGTTATCGATCTGCTTGATCTCGTCCACCAGCATGCGGCTCGAGATGCGCGTAACGCCCTTACCCATGACGACGGCCTGGATCGTGCCGTCGCTCGACACCACGGAGCACGCGCGGCCTTCCTCGCGCGCCTCGATGCAGAGCTTCTGCACCACAGTATCGGCGGAGACGCCCGTCGGCGAAAACTCGATACGCACGCCGCGGGCCGGCAGGTTGGGACGCTCGCTGGAAATGTTACCCGCGCCGTCAAAGACGACCACAGCCTCGTAGCGGCCTTGAGCAAACGCGGCAACGTCGTTGATGAGCGCGGTGCGCGCCATATCGTGGACGTCGCTGGAATACGGGTCGTCGGAATGGTCGTAGACGAGCTTTTCGTAGCGCGGCGTGCAGTGAATCACGTTGTAGCCGTCGACCACCAAAAGCTCGGGCTTATTGGAGTGCACCGTCGAGACCGGATCGGCGATGGCCTGCGCAAACGCGTTGCCGCCCACGCCATAGGTCGCGGCCGAAACAATCGGCTTGGCCGAGCCCTCGCCAAAGCGCTTGGCCTTGGACTTGGCGCGGTTCTTCTTTGACATGCGCTACTCCTCCCCCATGAGCTCGCCGGCATTGCGGCGCAGCCACTCAAAGCACAGCGCCGTAGTCGCCTGGGCAACATTGAGGCTCTCGGTCATGCCGCGTTGGGGAAGCTTGGTCAAAAAGTCGCATTTCTCGAGCACCAGGCGCGAGATGCCGTCGCCCTCGGAGCCCATGACGAGCGCCACGCGACCCTCGAAGGGAGCATCCCAGCAACTGCCTTCAGCGTGCTCGGAGGCACCGCCCACCCAAAAGCCGGCGGCCTTGAGGTCGTCGAGCGCACGGGCGATATTGGGAACCTGTGCGATAGGCAGATGCATGACGGCACCGGCTGAGGTCTTGTAGCTGCCGACGGTCACGCCGGCGGCACGCTTATTGGCAATGACGACGCCCGCCGCGCCCACAACCTCGGCGGAGCGCACGATGGCGCCAAAGTTGCCGTCGTCGGTCACGTGGTCGAGCACCACGACAAGTGCCGGGCCGTCACCCGCGCGATCGAGGATATCGGTGACATCGGCATAGGGGAAGTTACCAACCTCGAGCGCAATGCCCTGGTGAGCGCCATGGCTCGACAGTGCGTCGAGCTGCGCGCGCGGCACATACTTCATGCGGACACCCGCGGCGTTGAGGTCGTCGACCAGGCGCGACAAGGCGGCATCGCGCTCCCCGCCCTCGGCAATGAACGCACACTTGATGGGAAAACCAGTACGCAGCGCCTCGGCGGCAGCACGACGACCTTCGATAAACTCACCCTTGGGAGCCTGGACAGCGTCGCGGTTGCGATCTCGCTGCGGACGCGCAGCCTGGGCTTGGGAGCGCTCGCGCCGGCCCTTGGGAGCGGCAGCGCGGTCGTTGCGGCGAATCGGACGCGAGCCAGAAGCGGCCTGTTTGCCGCCACGCAGCGCACGCTTACGATTGTCGGCCATAAAGCAGCCTCCTTTAAAAAAATTTCAAACAAGACAAAAGAAGCGACCGCTTAAGACGAATAGCCCAAGCGGTCGGTACGGGTTTTCCAAGTGCCCGAGATTGCCGTGAAAGAGGAGCGACGCGTACTTGAGTACGCGAGCGACGGTTTGAACGGCAAGGTCGGGTGCTTGGGAAACCCGCGGGGATTAGATGGATTTGATACGAGTGCCCGCGGCAGTATCCTCGATGGTGAGGCCCAGGTCCTTGAGCTGGTCGCGGATGGCGTCGGCCAGATCCCAGTTCTTGGCGGCGCGGGCCTCGGCGCGGGCCTCGAGAATCTTGGCAGCGGCCTCGTCCACGTCGGCGCCCGTGTAGGCGACCAGGCCGGCGGCAACGCCCAGCAGACCCAGCGGCAGCTCGACCTTGGGCTCGGGAAGCTCAACGCCAAACGTATCGAGCAGCTCGGCCAGCGTGTCGGCGGCGGCAAGCGCGGCGGCCTTGTCGGCAGCGTCGCCCGCCTGCTCCAGGTACTGGTTGCACTCGGTCACAAAGCCAAAGACGGCACCCATGGCACCAGCGGTGTTAAAGTCGTCATCCATGCACTCCTTAAAGGCGGCACGAGTCTCGGCGGCCTTGGCGGCAAGCGCCTCGGATGCCGCCTCATCGGCATCGGCCGTCGCGTGGTTCGCGGCCCAGCTCAGGTTTTCGACCGTACCAGCGATACGCGTGAGCGAGTTCTCGGCACCCTCCAGACGCTCCCAAGAAAAATCGAGCGGCGAGCGATAGCTCGTCTGCAGCATCAGCAGGCGCAGGGCGGCAGCGGAGTGCTGCTCGAGGACCTCGGCCAGCGTAAAGAAGTTGCCGAGCGACTTGGACATCTTCTCGCCGTCTACCAGCAGCATGCCCGTGTGCATCCAGGTGTTGGAGAAGCCCTGGTGCCAGGCGCAGGTGGCCTGGGCGCACTCGTTCTCGTGATGCGGGAAGGCAAGGTCGGAGCCGCCGCCGTGGATGTCGATCGGAGTGCCCAGGTAGCGATGCACCATGGCGGCGCACTCGGTGTGCCAACCGGGACGGCCTTCGCCCCAGGGGCTCGGCCAGCTGGGCTCGCCGGGCTTGGCGGCCTTCCACAGGGCAAAGTCGAGCGGGTCGTTCTTGTCCTCGTTTTCCTCGATGCGCGCACCCACCATAAGGTCGTCGATGTTGCGGCCCGAGACCTGACCATAGTTGGGATCGCTGCGCACGGCAAAGTACACGTCGCCGTTATCGGCTGCGTAAGCGTGGCCCTGCTCGATAAGCGCCTTGATCATGGCGATCATGGGGCCGATCTCCTTGGTGGCGCGGGGGCGCACATCGGGATCGAGCACGTTGGCGGCACGCATGACGCCGATGAACTTGTCCGAGAACTCCGTCGCGACCTCGGCGGCAGTGCGGCCCTGCTCGTTGGCGCGCTTGATGATCTTGTCATCGACATCGGTAAGGTTCTGGGCGAACGTGACCTCGTAGCCACTCGCGATGAGCCAGCGACGAATCACGTCAAAGCTGATGAACGTGCGGGCATTGCCGATGTGGATGTTGTCGTAGACCGTGGGGCCGCACACGTACATGCGGACCTTGCCGGACTCGATGGGCTGGAACTCTTCCTTTTTATGGGTAGCGCTGTTGTAGATACGCATTCGTCACTCCTTAACGGTTTTCTGTAGCAGGCAGACGGCCCAGGCGCCGATTCCCTCGCCCTGGCCTTCCCAACCGAGCTTTTCGGTCGTGGTGGCGGCGACGCCCACGTTTTCGACGTCAACGCCCAGGGCATGGGCAAGGTTGGCGCGCATGGCATCGCGGTGCGGGGTGATCTTGGGTTGCTGACAGGCAATGGTGCAGTCGGCATCGACAAACTCAAAGCCCAGCTCGCGCGCATAGTCCATCACGCGCGCGAGCAGCACCATCGAGTCGGCGCCCTCATAGGCGGGATCGGTGTCGGGGAATAGCTTGCCGATGTCTCCCCCGCGGCAGGCGCCCAGAATAGCGTCGGCCAAGGCGTGCGCGAGCACATCGGCATCCGAGTGGCCCAGCAGGCCGCGCTCGTAGGGAATGTCGACCCCGCCGATGATGCATCGACGCCCCTCCACCAAACGGTGGACGTCGTAGCCGTGGCCAATGCGCAGGTTACTGAACATGGGGAAGGTCCTCTCCCTCGGCCATGCGGCCAAGCAAAATCGCGGTTACAGGACGCAGGTCCTCGGGCACCGTCACCTTAAGGTTGTCGCGCGGGCTCTGGACACAACGGACGCGCCCACCCATGCGCTCGACCAGCGATGAATCGTCGGTACCGATAAAGCCCTCGGCGATAGCAGCGGCGTGAGCGCGCTTCATGGCGTCGACGCTAAAGATCTGCGGCGTCTGCGCGGCCCAATAGAGTTCGCGCGGCGGCGTCTCGACGATGTTATCGCCGTCGACGATCTTGAGCGTGTCGATCGCGGGCTGACCGCACACGACGCCGTCGAGCGAGCGGTCGCCCACAAGCACGTCGATCGCATGATCGATGGCCTCGGTCGTAATGAGCGGACGGGCGCCGTCGTGGATGGCGACATATTCGAAACCCGCCGGAACCGCATGCACGCCGGCACGGGTGGAATCCTGACGGGTATCGCCGGCATCGACAAAACTGATGGGCGTGTCATAGTTAAACGGGTCGATGGCCAGGCGGCGCATCTCGGCACGGCGCTCGGCAGGACACACCACCACGATGTGGCCGACCTTGTCGCTCCGATCGAACGCGCGGATAGACCAGCTCATGAGCGGACGGCCCGCCACGTTAACGAGCTGCTTGCCGCCGGGATTTCCAAAGCGCTGGCCGCTGCCGCCGGCAACGACCACGGCGCATACGGGCGCCATTATGCGTTCCCCTGTTTGGTGCCCTTCATGCGGTACAGCGAGTCCGCAAGAATGGCAGGGTTGTTGACGCCAAAGTCGCCCAGGCGCTCCGGATCCTCGCTGATGTCGTCCATGAGCTCCTGCAACGAGCCGTACTCGTCGACGATTTTCTCGGCCACGCCGTCGCGCACGACGGACACGCGCGAAAGCGTACGCAGGCCCAGCGGCGTCATGACGGAGTCCTCGTCCAGGTCGTCGTAACCCAGAACCGCCGCCACATGCTGTGGGTCGGACAGGTCCTTGGGCGTCATACGGCTCAGGTTGGCGCGGATCTTTTCGGCATTGGCCTCGGAGGAATCGCTCGCATAGTCGCGAATCATCAGGTCGTACTCGGTATCCATGCTGGAGCCGGCGAGCTGCTCGAGCTGCATCTGCACGAGCTTGCCCTGGTTGCCCAGCTTGACAATGCAATCCTTAAGTTCGGTCTTTGCCTGCTGCATGATCTCGAAGCTCGAGAAAATCCCGGTAATGTCGGCGAGCGTAACGTAGTCGTCGAGCTCGAGGGCTGTCAGACGCAGCAGGGAGCGGTCGAGCGACTGACGGGTGGTCTGGAGCGTGGCGACGAGCTGGTTGACCGAGCTCATGATGGTGGTGACAGGCTGGATCTCGTAGCTCTTACCGTGGACGTACACGTTGACGACGGCACGACGAGCCGAAACCGAGATCACGATGGCGTCGGTGAGCACCGACATGCGAGCGGCAGTACGGTGACGCATGCCCGTTTCACTCGTGGCGAGCGAGGGATCGGGATTGAGGTGGAAGTTGGCGCGCAGGATCTGGGTGAGGTCGCCATCGATGACGATGGCACCGTCCATCTTGGAAAGCTCGAACAGGCGGTTCGAGGTAAACGAAATGTTGAGCGGGAAGCCGTCGTTACCGGCAGCGAGTACGTTTTCGGTGTCGCCGACGCAGATAAGGGCACCCAGGTGACCAGCAATGATCATGTCGAGGGCGGTGCGGATCGGCTGGCCGGGGGCAGTCAGGCGAATAGCCTGTTCCATACGCTTTTGCAGCTCGTTCTTATCCAAGGCATCGCTCCCATCGTATACGCTCCATAAACGCTAAATAGTTTCTCACGGTTTGTCCCCGCAGCGCTTGCGAAATCCGATGCTTACAGAATGAGCGAACACCGCTGGGGTAGTCAAAAGAGCCCCAACCCAAATGAGCTGCTTATGTGGTAGCATCGGGGTTCACATGAATGAGGGAGTAGTCGCGTGACCGGGTTCGCCTCCGGTGGCGCGGTAAGTCAACACACTGGCCGATGCGGCCTGGCTTGCCTTAATGAACGAGACTCGTGGCTGTGCGCGCAACGCGTACGCCACGGGTCTTTTTTGTTACTCCCCCAAGAGGTACACGCGGGCCCGCCCGCAGAGAGAGAGCCAGACTATGGGACTCGCAGAGCTCGTGCTGCTCGCCGTTGGCCTTTCGATGGACGCCTTTGCCGTATCCATCTGCAAGGGCCTTGGCATGAAGAAGATCAACCTTAAAGTCGCCGCGGTGCTCGGCCTGTTCTTTGGCGGCTTTCAGGCCGGCATGCCCGTAATCGGATGGGCGCTTGGCAGTCAATTCATGGGCATCATCGGACCCATCGACCACTGGATTGCCTTTATTCTGCTCGCCTTCATCGGCGGCAAAATGCTGTGGGAGGCCTTTACCGAGGACGAGAATGAAGGCGACGGCAAGGATGCCGAAAAGATTGACCTGGGCGAGTACCTGATCCTCGCCATCGCCACCTCAATCGACGCCCTAGCCGTAGGCATCTCATTTGCGGCGCTCTCGGTTGACATCGTTCCCGCTGTATCGCTTATCGGCGTCACAACGTTTATCTTCTCCGTCGCCGGCGTAGCGATCGGCCACACCTTTGGCGCGCGCTACGAAAAACCTGCCACCATCGTGGGCGGCATCGTGCTCATCCTCATCGGACTTAAGATCTTGCTTGAGCATCTGGGGATTTTGGCGCTGTAACACCAAACACAATCGCTCAAAACTCAACGCCAGTACAAGGCCTCATGCAAAGTTTTGCATGAGGCCTTTTCGTGCAGACTTTTGCATGTCATACTGATATGCAAAAGTCTACATGTTGGAGATCGCCATGGATACCCTTCCCATCACCACACCACGCCAAGCTGGCATCTATGTGCGTCAGGCACGCGAGTCGCAGGAAATCACCCGTGCGGCCCTCGCTAAAAAAGCCGGCGTTTCGGAGCGCCTGCTCGCATCGCTCGAGCTAGGAGACGCCACGGGTATTCGGCTCGACAAGTTGCTGTCCGTCTTTAACGCACTCGGCATAGGTCTCTTTGCGCAAAGCGATAACGACTCCATCGCATCGCCCTCCGAACATCCGACGACGAAAGCGGACCTCCCTATCGCGAACTCGAATGCCCTGCCAAAGCCAAGCGTAGGCAGACAACCCGCTCGACAGGGAACGCCATCTTCCTACGGTGCCTTGCTGGCCCAAATCGCAGCCGAGCAAGGCCTTTCCGGCACTTCAGGCCTCTCCTTTGGCTGTAAGGTTGTGAAATAAATGGCAGAGATGGAGCTTGCAACCCTCATTTGTGGCGAAATCGCAGGCACTCTCCGGCAAGACAAGCATGGACTCTGCAGCTTTGTATACGCCCCAACCTATCGCGGAGCACCGCTATCGCTAACAATGCCGCTTTCCAATCGCACGTATGGCCATAACATCGTCCGCCCGTTCCTATTTGGCCTTTTGCCCGACAGTCAAGAGCAGCGTCGCGCTATTGCCGCCGAGTATGACGTTGCATCCAACAACCCCGTCGCCCTTTTGTGCCATATCGGTCTTGACTGCGCAGGGGCCGTTCAGTTTTGTCGAACCGATCAATTAGGCGCCGCCCGCGGCAGGGTCTCGGCATACCGCCCGCTTACCAATTCTCAAATCGCTCACAAGCTCAAAGCAATTCGCGATGACGAAAGAGAGACATGGATGGGCTCCAACGAAAGCTGGTCCCTGGGCGGCAACCAAGGCAAATTTGCACTAGCTTGGCATGATGGCCAATGGTGCGAATGTCTAGGGTCATCCCCCACTACCCATATCTTCAAAAATGGTGTCGTTGGGTTCAAACATCAGGCCTTAAACGAATTCGTCTGCATGAAAACGGCTCGGCGTGTTGGCATTCCAACTGCCAACGTCTCCTATTGCACATTTGAAGACGAAGCCGCGCTCGTCGTTGAACGGTACGACAGAATGGTCAATAGCAGCGGAAATATCGAAAGGCTGCATCAGGAGGACTTTTGCCAGGCGCTCGGTGTATTGCCAAGCCAGAAATACACCGCCGACGGAGGACCAACCACACGAGACATCCAAGAACGACTGATTAACACAGTCCCCCACCACATGAATCTTGTGCTTTTTACCTATATGTTGTTCTATAACGCCATTATCGGAGCGCCTGACGCACACGCTAAAAACTACTCGCTCATCCTAGGCAAAGGCACAAACGCAGCGCTCGCACCCATGTACGATGTCGCATCGGGCTTGGCGTACGAGCGTATGCGCCGCCGGGCGCGCCTTGCCATGAGCGTTGGCGGCGAAAATCGAGTGGGGCGCATCGGTCCAGGCGCTATCCGCCGATACCACGGTATGGGCGACCCCGCGCTGGAGGCGGCGCTCACCGATGCCGGGCTATCCGAGAAGTTTTGCTTTGCGACCATGATGGACCTCGCCTACGAGGTGCCCATTTGCATGGAAGAGATCATGGACGAATACGCCGACCTGCCCGGCATGGCGGACCTGCGCGAGCACATGCTCGGCCCCGTCCGCGAAAACTGCCAGCGCACCCTCGACCTCATCAAGGCGGATATGGGCTAGGCGCCAATCAATCCACATTTCTTAAAAGAAGAGGGGGGCACCCGTCGCAAAAGTTCGGATGCCCCCTCTCGTAATGTCATTTGCAATCCGCCAGCACGTGGCTCGAACTGCTGCTAGCGCGACCCTTACGCGGCAAGGCGCTTGAGGACGTCGATGAGCAGCTCGTAGAAGCGCTCGGCAGAAGCGAGCTCCATGCTCTCGTCCGGGGTGTGGACATCGGAGAGCGTCGGGCCCACGGCGATGGCGTCCAGGCCGTGCAGGGCCTCAGCAAACAGGCCGCACTCAAGGCCAGCGTGAATGGACTCGATGCGCAGCTCGGAGCCAAAGAGCTCGCGATAGCTCTCGACAAAAACGTCGCGGACCGGCGAATGCTCGGCATAGCTCCAGCCGGGATACTCGAACTCGAACTTGGCGTCGAAGCCCAAGACATCGGCCAGCGTCTGCAGGCGGTCCTTGAACTCGTTCTGCAGCGAGGTGATCGAGGAGCGCGGGGACAGCATGATCTTGACCTGGTCGTCGGAAGTGGCGACCACGCCGATGTTGGAGGAAACCTCGACGGAGCCGTCGGTGGCGACGTTGCGGCGAATCACGCCATTAGGGGCAAGACGCAGGGCGCGGATGAGGGCAAGCGCGGACTTCTGATCCATGGCCTCGACCTCGGCGTCGTCGGCAATCTCGACGGTGCAGGTAAAACCGGGGTCGAAGACCTCGAGCTCGGCAGTGACGTCGGCGATGATGTCCTTTGCGATCTGGGCCGCGGCCTCGGCGGCAGCGTGGTCGGCGTAAACCAGCTCGGCCTTGCACTCACGGTTGATGGCGTTATCCTTAGTGCCGCCGTTAAAGCTAACGATGGCGGGCTCGCCGGCGACCATCAGGCGGTCGATGATGCGGGCCATGATGAGGTTGCCGTTGCCGCGCTCCAGGTTGATATCGTTGCCGGAATGACCACCCAGTAGGCCGGAGATGTCGAGCGTGAGGGTGCTGCCGGTCTTGTGCTCGCGCACGATGGGGCAGGTGTAGGTAACAACGACGCCGCCGGCGCAGCTGACGGTGGCAACGCCCTCTTCCTCGGAGTCAAGGTTAATCATGGTGCGGGCGCTAATCTGGGACTTGTTGAGCGTCTCGGCGCCGACCAGGCCAGTCTCCTCGTCGGTGGTGAATACGCACTCGAGGGCGGGATGAACGATCGAATCGTCGTTGAGCACAGTAAGCATCAGAGCAACAGCAATACCGTTGTCGGCGCCCAGGGTGGTGCCGTTAGCGGTGAGGACGCCGTCCTTGACGACCAGGTCGATACCGTCGGTCGTAAAGTCGTGCTCAACAGAGCCCAACTTGTCGCACACCATATCGATGTGGCCCTGCAGCATCACAGTCAGGGCATTCTCGGCGCCGGCAGAAGCGGGCTTGCGAATGATGACGTTGTAGACCTCGTCCTGGTACACATCGAGGCCGCGCTCCTTGGCAAACGCAACCAGGAAATCGCTGATGCCCTTCTCGTTGCCAGACCCACGGGGGATCGCGCTGACCTCCTCAAAGAAATGGAACAGCTGGGCGGGCTCGTAGCCGGTGATCTTGTAATCCATGGTGCCTCCTTGGCGCAACTGGTTAGACAGTAAGACATGCGCCTTGTATATTCCCAGACTTTGCGTGCATAAACCAGTCGAAAACGCCGAGCGCCCTCGCATCATCGGCTAACGGCGGGAAGACGCCACTTTATTAAGATAAAGCAGGTTAGACGGGCCGCGCCGAAGGGACGTTGGACCCTTCAACCCTTGATCAACGTTTATGCATACGCCATTGATATGTTTAATGAGCCCTACTTTGAACGAAGGGGGCTTTCCAACAGAAAAAGGGCGCTCCTTTGGAACGCCCTCGTGGACACAAGGTTTTGTTACGCCCTACAGCGCGCCGGAACCGGCTTGCATCATGCCGCCGGGGCCCGAGGTCACGCCGCCGCTCACGGGCGCGGCGTTGCCAGTGTGCGGTGCCGCCGGGGCGGTATCGCCACCGAGCGTACCTGCCGGACGCGGCGCCGGAATCTCGCCCGTGCCGTGGCTAAAGACGAACTTGCCATCGGCCACGTCGCACAGGACGGTATCGCCCTCGCCCCACTCACCGGCCAGAAGCTCCTCGGACAGCGGGTCCTCGATGAGCTTTTGAATAGCACGGCGCAGCGGACGCGCACCGTTGGTGAGGTCGGTGCCCTCGGCCACGATCTTGTCATAGGCCGCATCGGTGAGCTTGATGTTCATGCCGTTGGCAATCAAACGCTGACGCAGGTCGTCCACCAGCAGGTGCGCGATCTTGGTGAGATTCTCGCCCGAGAGCTTCTGGAACACCACGATGTCATCGATGCGGTTGAGCAGCTCGGGGCGGAACAGGCGCTTGAGCTCGCCCATCGCGCGGCCGCGGATCTCACTCGAGGTGAGGCCCTGCTCGCCGGTGGTGCCAAAGCCAACGCTCGCATCCTGTGCGATCTCGCGGGCGCCCACGTTGGACGTCATGATGATCACGGTGTTGCGGAAGTCGACCGTCTTGCCCTGGCTATCGGTCAGGCGACCCTCCTCCAGCACCTGCAGCAGGATGTTGAAGATATCGGGGTGTGCCTTCTCGATCTCGTCGAACAGCACGACCGAGTACGGGTGGCGACGAACGGCCTTGGTGAGCTGGCCGCCCTCGTCGTGACCGACGTAACCCGGAGGGCTGCCGATGAGCTTGGAAACCTCGAACTCGCTACCGAACTCGGACATGTCGAAGCTGATGAGCGCGTCCTTGCTGCCAAAGAGGTACTCGGCGAGCGTCTTGGCGAGCTCGGTCTTGCCCGTGCCGGTGGGACCCAGGAAGATAAAGCTGCCGCCGGGGCGACGCGGGTCCTTGAGCGGCGAGCGGCTGCGGCGCACGGCCTTGGCAACGGCCTCGACAGCCTCATCCTGACCGATGATGCGCGTCTTGAGCACGCTTTCTGCCTGCAGCAGGCGACGGCTCTCGCTCTCGGTAAGCGAGGACACCGGCACGCCCGAAGTCACGGACACGATATCGGCGATCTGACTCACATCGATGGTGAGCGGGCTGGCGTCGAGCTCGGCGGTCCAGGCAGCCTTGGCCTCGGCGAGTTCGATCTCGGCAGCCTTCTGCTGCTCGGTGATCTCGGCGGCCTTATTCATATCGTCGCTCTCGGTAGCCTCCTGTGCGGCGGCCTTGAGCTCCTCTATACGATGCTCGGCCTCGCGCACCGGCTCGGGCGCGCGATTCGCGGCGATGCGAGCACGGGCACCGGCCTCGTCGATGAGGTCGATGGCCTTATCGGGCAGGAAGCGATCCTGGATGTAGCGGTTGGAAAGGTTCGCGGCGGCCTCGATGGCACCCTGCGTGTAACGCACGTGGTGGTGCTCCTCGTAGCGCGGCTTGAGCGCAGTCAGGATCTTGACCGTGTCCTCGACACTCGGCTCCTCGACATCGATGGTCTGGAAGCGACGCTCGAAGGCCGGGTCCTTGGTGAGGTACTTGCGGAACTCCTCGGCCGTGGTGGCACCGATAATCTGGAAAGCGCCGCGCGCGAGCACCGGCTTGAGCATGGAGCTCGCGTCGATGGAGCCCTCGGCGGAACCGGCACCGATGATGGTGTGCATCTCATCGATAAACAGGATGACGTCGTCGGCCTCGGTTGCCTCCTGGATCACGTTCTTGAGGCGCTCCTCGAACTCACCGCGATACTTGGCGCCCGCGACAAGACCCGGCAGGTCGAGCGTCCAGATGTTCTGGTTCATGAGGTTCTCGGGCACGTTGCCGGCGGCGATCTGCTGAGCCAGGCCCTCGACGATGGCCGTCTTACCCACGCCGGGATCGCCCAGGATAAGCGGATTGTTCTTGGTGCGGCGCGAAAGAATTTCCATCATACGCTGGACTTCCTTTTCGCGGCCGATCACCGGATCGAGTTCGCCGTCGCGCGCCTTCTGCGTAAGGTTGGTCGCGAACTGCTTAAGTGTATCGGTACCACTCCCCTTTTGCTGAGAGGCATCCGAGCCGCTAAAGAACGGCAGGCCCGCACCGGGACGACCAGCACCGGCACCGGCGAGCGGACGCTTCTTGTCCTGGTCCTTGGCGGTGAGTTTCTCGATAGCCTTTTTGATGGAGGCGGACGACACGCCCAGGCGCATGAGGATGTCCATGGCCATGCCGTTGCCCTCTTCGACGATGCCGATCAGCAAGTGCTCGGTCGACACGTAGGTCTGGTTGTTCTCACGCGCCACGCGGAATGAACGCTCCATCACGCTAATGACGAGCGGCGTAAAGGCGAGCTTGGCCGCCTCGGTCTCCTCACTGGGCTCGGGAACCGTGGTCTGGACCTCTTTGAGCGTGTCCATGATGTCATCGTAGGAGATATCGAGCGAACGCAGTGCCTCGGCGGCAATACCCTCGTCCTCCTTAGCGAGCGCAAGCAGCAGGTGCTCGGTGCCCACCTTATTTGAGTGCAGATCGAGCGCCTCTTGCTTGGCCATGGACATGACCTTGCGCGCGCGATCGGTAAAACGGTCTAACATGCTAGTTCCTCTTAGACGAGCTAGTTTTTTCAAACGCAAAGCGCCGCCCCGCGGCAGCGCTTTGGTCTCTTTACCCATATGGAGTATATGTTAACCGTTGGGACCTTTCCCGCCCGTAGCCGCGCGACAACGTCTACAAAAAAGGAATTGCTCGGGTCCGTTTGGCGGTTTGGTTTTGAGCTGCTGTCTAGCAGGCGGGCTCGGCGTCCATGCTCTCGGCAACGTCATTGACGGCATCGGCAACGGGAGCGCCCGGCATGCGCACGAGCTCCATGTGCGGCTCGGCAAAGACCGTGCCCATGGGGAAGGCGCGGCGGAAGACAAAGCGAGCAACCGGACCGGCCACCAGCAGGTTCCAGGGCAGGGCCATGATAAAGTTGCGCGGAATGTTAACGAGCCACATCATCGGCAGCAGCTGCAGGTTGGCGAGCGGGCCGCCGGGCATGTGGAACAGGCCCTCGCACGCACCGTAGAGCGACATGATGATGACCATAGGAACGACCATGCAGGAGCTGACGGCGAGCGTCATGGCAAGCGGCGAGCTCTTGCCCGGCGTGACCAGGAATTTAAAGGCGAAGCCCTTAGCAAGGGGGCTGGCGACAAACCAGTCGCAGCACATGGCAAAAACGTAGGCAACGGGAAAGCCGAGCCACGCGGCGGCAACAACCTCGCCGTTGATGGCCCCATGCTGCAGGGCAACGTTGTAGATGCTCATCCAGAGCACCATGCAAAAGCACATGATAAAGGTGAACAGCAGGCTCTCTCGTTTGTTGATAGGCATAAAGGGCAAAATCCTTTCTGTGTTACGCCGCGGCACCACGCAACAAAAACGGGCGGGCAAGATGGAGCTGTTGGGACTTCATCTCGCCCGCCCGTGATACGCGCGTCTGCGACTACTTATGTGGTGGAACCAGCCTAGCACGAAAACCCCGCGCTTCGTAAGCGTTGAGTTTATGAAGATGCAGGGCACCAATAATCCCCGACCCCATAAGTTGCGGTGGAATACGGACTGTTTTGACCCTTTAAGCAGCAATTCAGTCCCTATTTCACCGCAACTCATTTGGTGCAAAGTAACCTGTCCCCCTTGCACCAATTAGCTGGTGTGGCGCCAGCGAGGGTCGGTGAGCGTACGCGCCACGCCCAGGCCAACGGGTAAAAACGCCACGATGAGCACTGCACGCACAAACCAGCCGAGCATATTGACCGTGTCGAAGGTGCACATGTAATACATCGAGCGATACAGATACAAGCCCGGCACCATAATGACAATCGATGGCACCGTGAGGGCGATACGTGGGTAGGTGAGCTTGATTTCGGCTAAGCTCGCGAGCAGCCCCGATACCAGCGCGCCAATAAACGCTGCCGCCTCGGGAGGCATACCTACGCTCAGGCCCAGGAAGGGAAACAGCGCCGGCGCATCGACGAGCGTAAGGCGCAAGGTATTGGACACGGCGCCGATCAGCCCAGCTGCCGCGGCCATCTTTACCGGGCTGTTGAACATCACCGAGAAGCCGAATACGCCAACGAAGCTCATCACCACGCGCAGGAGCGTAAGGGCAAGCGGCGAAAGGCCGAGCGGAGCAAAATCATCCGGTGCCAGCCCCACACACTCGGCAACCATCCAGCCCACAAGGGTCGCCATCACAATAATCGACACGGCATACGAAAGACGCTCAATGCCGCTTCGCATATCGAGCTTAGCGATGTCGAGGCCTGCCGTAATGAGGGGAAAGCCGGGAATCACAAAGAGCATGGCGCCGATATAGCCTTCTTGGTGCGACATTGCCCCCGGTACGACCTGGCCAAGGCCGAGCAATGCCAGCAGATACGAAACGCAAGCGAGCGCAACGCCAATCGTCAGCGCGCTAAACTGGCCAAGACCCTGCTTGAGAATATGAGAGCGAGCAAAGTTGCCAACACCAGCGCCTACGAATGCGCAGGCCATCTCGATAGGGCCGCCGCCGAGCAAAAAGACGAAGGCGCCGCAAGCACAAGCTGCCGCAAGGCCCTGTTGCCAGGGAGAGTAATCGGGTTTTGAACTCTCAACGGTCTTGAGCATCTCGTGGTATTCGTGCACGGTAAACCGGCGCCCATACGTCTCGATTTCCTTTAGGAAGCTCTCCATCATCCAAATGCGATGGGTATTGACTCCCGTTGTGGGCAGGCTGACAACCTCGTTAAAGCAGTGGCCATCTTCGATGCAGGTGCACTCAAACGACAGAAGACTTAAGTCAACGTGGACGGTGACACCGAGTACGGCGGCAACGCGATTCATGGTATCGCGTACACGCCAGGCACCCGTTCCGCTCGCGAGCATAAGCATACCGGTGCGGCAGATGATGGATGACTTATCGGTGAGCGGCGCATCGACGGCAAGCTCATCGCCTGCCGTCACGATCTGGTGCCAGTCTGTTTTCATATGGAGTGCGCCGGCACGAACACCGTGGTGCATGGGGGCTCTCGAAAGCAGCGAGTCAAGGCGCGAAGACTGTGGGGGCTCCGTTGATTCGTCCTCAACCTCATCAGTCTCTTCATCGACCAGATCAAATGAGTCAAGCGATGCCGGCTCGCGACGATCGATTAGCTCCTCATCCTCATCGTCAAAGTAATTGAACTGATCGAGCATGTCCTCTTCGATTGCACGCTCGCTCGCGTCGTCCATATAGACGCTCCCTTCCTACCGACTAACCCCCATCCTAGGCAGCGACGGCTAAAGGAAACATAAAAGAGACGGCTGCCATGCGAGCCATGTGCTCAATAGCCGTTGGGTAGTCGTTTAAGAACGTCCATTACAGTCGAAATTGTCAGCCCGGGACCGTCTCGGGCTACGATTGAGGCGCGCCCAGAACGGGCCGCCGACCGGGCGCCCGCGCACGGCCGAACGTCCCTGCCCCCGAGAGGGCTGTTAGCGCTACTGTAAAAACAACCATTTTGACCAACGCTCAACAACCAATCATGCCAACGCAATCCCGCCATTTGCGCCAACGCATTTTCACCATTTCCACCAACGCCGGGGCTTACGCTTCGATCGACGAGCGAACGATGCTTTCGGGAGGAGCGGGCCGTGGCGGAGAAGAACCTGATCGGAGAGTTGGACATGTACAGGGAAGCGGGCATAAAGCCCAACTTCAGCGACATAGCGAAGCGCTACGGCAAGGACAGGCACACCGTGGCGTCGTACTGGAGGGCCGAGGGCGGGCGACCCCACGACGGGCGCGGCGACAGGGCGGGCTCGTTCGACGCGCACATCGAGGAGGTGGCCGCCAAGGCGCAGCTGCCGGGAGTCACCAAGAAGGGCATCCACGAGTGGCTGCTGCACAGGTATCCCGGCGAGGACCTGGCCGGCTACAACGCCTTCACCCAGTTCATGCGCAAGAACGGCATCGCCGTCGGGGCCTCCGGCGGCCCGGAGCCGCACCCGCGCTTCGAGACGCCGCCCGGGCTGCAGCTGCAGTTCGACTGGAAGGAGTCGGTCAGGATGGCGAACCGCGACGGCGAGCTGTTCGAGTTCAACGTGTTCGCGGCGACGCTGGGCCATTCCCGCAGGCACATATTCATCCGGTCGGGGACCAGGACGACCGACGACCTGGTCAGGTGCATGTACGCCACGATCGCGAGGCTCGGCGGCGTGCCGCGCGAGTGGGTCACGGACAACATGTCCGCCCTGGTGACGGTCAAGGGCGGCAGGCGCCTCAAGGTCCAGCGCGCGTACGAGTTCGCCAAGGCCGCCGGCTTCGAGCTGAAGCTGTGCCGCCCGCGCAGCCCCCAGACGAAGGGCAAGGTCGAGTCGTCGAACCGCTTCCTGTCGCGGCTCATGGCCTACCAGGGCGACTTCGACGGCTGGGACGACATCGACGAGATCGTCGCGCGGATCGAGGACGCCAGCAACTCCGAGCCCAACGAGACCACGGGGCTGCCGCCCTCCGCGCTGTTCATGGAGGAGAAGGACGCGCTGCTGCCCGTCGGCAACCTGCGCGCCCTCGAGGAGGCGATGGGCGACGTGGTGCGCGTGGCCAGGGTGCCGGCCACGATGCTGGTGAGCGCGCACGGCGAGCCCATGTCGGTGCCCAGGCGCTGCATCGGCAGGCCCGCCCGCATCGTCTGCATGCCCGGCGGCGCGATGGACTGCTACGTCGGCGGCGAGCTGGTGGCCACGCACGTGGCGGGCGGGCCGGCCTACGACCCGGCGCACTACGCCGAGGCCATGGCCGGCAAGCGGTGGTTCGGCGACGCCGCCGGCGACATCGAGGCGGCCGCCGCGGCCAACCTCGGCCTGCTCGACTCGATAGGGGGCTCGCTGTGAGCGCCGCCGTGCAGGCCAGCCCCCTCAACCGCCTGGCGGCCAACCTCGAGGAGCTGGGGCTCGAGGGCATGGCGTCGTCGGTGCCCGAGTACGTCAGGCTCGTCGCCGACGGGAGGAAGGGCCTGGTCGACGCCATGCTCGAGCTCACCGACGCCCAGATAGCCCTCAAGCGGCGCGCCGACGACGAGCGCCGCACGAGGATGGCCAACTTCCCCTACATAAAGACGCTGGCCGACTTCGACTGGGGCTTCCAGCCGAGCGTGCCGCGCGGGCTGGTCGAGCAGCTGGCCACGCTCGAGTTCATCGACCGCGGCGACAACGTCGTGCTCGTCGGCAGCCCGGGCGTCGGCAAGACCCACCTGTCGATAGCCATAGGCCACGAGGCGGTGATGGCCCGCAAGCAGGTGTACTTCGCCGACTGCTCGAGGCTGGTCGAGGACCTCAAGCACGCCTCGGCGAAGGAGGCGCTGGCGCGCAGGATGCGGTTCTACGAGCACTGCAGCCTGCTGATAATAGACGAGCTCGGCTACCTCGATATCGGCAAGGAGGGTGCCGACCTGCTGTTCCAGCTGGTCAACAGGCGCTACGCGCTAAAGCGGTCGACCATCGTCACGACCAACGTGCCGGTGGGCAGGTGGGGCGACGTGTTCGGCAGCAACGTCACGGCCTCGGCGGTGGCCGACAGGCTTTGCCACCATTGCGCGATGATCAAGATAACGGGACGGTCGTACCGCCTGAAGGACGTATCCATCGGCGGCGAGGACGGGAAGGAGGAGGGAGCCTAGACGCCGAAAGCGGCGCATCCGCGTTGGCGAATCCGGCGCATCCGCGTTGGCGCGATTGGCGAAAATACGTTGGTGAAAATGGTGAAAAATATATTGACGCTAACATCCTGGCTCTTGGGGGTCCCGAGCTTTGAGCCGGACATCGCCGCGCGGGCGGCCCTCTCCGCGTCCGCCTCGTCGCACTTTCCCTGCCCCGGGCGCCTCCTCTGCATCCTCGCCGGGGAGAGCGCCTCGCGCACGGGCATCCCCAGCGACGCGAGGTGCCTGGTGAGGCCCGCCCCGTAGGACGACGTCCCCTCCATCGCGACGCAGGCCGGCTCCCCGGCCGCCGCGATCGCCCCGGCGAGCGCCTCGTAGCCCGCCGCGTCGGCGGGGAACTGGCGGGACAGGACCTTGCGGCCCCTCCAGTCGAGGACGCACAGCCAGTGCGAGTCGGCGTGGGTGTCGACCCCGCAGAAGACCGGCCCGCGGGCGCCGGGTGTCGATTCGGTTCTCATGTCTCGCTCCGTTCTTTCCGTGCTCGCCTGGACCGGGCAGACGGCACACTGACGGGGCGCGATAGAATGCGGTTGTTCGGGTCCGCGGTATCGCTCCATGCTCCTATTAGGTCATGCGGCGGTCTCGGCTCGCCGCGGCCCGCGCGGGACATGTCAGGAAACGAGGGCAGCCCTGTGGGCGCCAGCGGAATGTGGGGTCACCGCGCGGTCCGCATCTGATGGTGTCGACGTCAATGGTATACGGGTGCATCATCGACGTCTTCAATACAGACAATATCAGTGCGGAATGTTTTCAGAGCTTTACCCTGTAGGGTCCCTGCCGCCACGTAGCAATCAGAGCATCTGGAGTGGACGGCGGCTTGGCTACGAGCTGGGGCTGAGGATCTGAATGGATGGGTGTCGTTGCTGGGAGCGCAGGCGTTACTGGTGATGATCACTTTGGGACTGGAATTTCCGCCTGCTAGCAAAAAGGCCTCCTGAGCTGCTGCTCAGGAGGCCTTTCGTTCAATCGCAAGCGAACGCACTAGTTATTCGCGGTCAGACGCTCGACGTCGTGGGCGATCATGTATTCCTCGTCGGTGGGGATGACCATGACCGTGACGGAAGAGCCGGCGGCGCTGATGACCTGCGGGCCGTTACCCACGGCCTCGCGGTTCTTGTTGTTGTCGATGCGCACGCCCAGCCACTCGAAGCAGTCGCAGAAAGCCTTGCGGATCGACCAGTCGTTCTCGCCAATGCCGGCGGTAAAGGTAATGGTGTCCACGCCCGCCATTGAAGCGATCATGGAGCCGGCCTGCTGCATGGCCTTGTAGGCGAACATATCGAAGGCGAGCAGGCAGCGCTCGTCGCCCTCGGAGGCGCGCGTGCGGATGTCACGGGCGTCGTTGGAGATGCCCGAGATGGCAAGCAGACCAGACTGCTTGTTCATCATGTCATCGACTTCCTGGTAGCTGTAGCCGCCCTCGCGCTGCAGGTAGCACACGGTAGCCGGGTCAATGGAACCACAACGGGTGCCCATCATCAGGCCGTCGAGCGGCGTGAGGCCCATCGTGGTATCGCGGCATACACCGTCCTCAATGGCGGCGAGTGAAGCGCCGTTGCCCAGATGACACGAAAGCAGACGGTGGCAGCGCGAACCCAGGATCTCCTTGGCCATCATCCACTCGTAGCGGTGGCTCGTACCGTGGGCGCCGTACTTGCGCACGTGGTACTTGTTACACACGTCCTTGGGCAGGGCGTAGGTGTAGGCGACCTCGGGCATAGTCATGTGGAACGAGGTGTCGAAGACGGCCACGTTGGGCAGCTCCGGATACTTCTCGCGACAATACTCGATTGCCGCTGCCTCGCCGTAGTTGTGCAGCGGGGCGAGCGGTGCCACCTCGAGAATCTTAGCCATGACCTCATCGTCGACGACCGCGGAATCGTCAAAGTACCAGCCACCCTGAACAATACGATGCCCAATGCCATCGATCGTAAAGTCGGTCTTCTCGAGCTCCTCGAGCACACGTGCGATAGCCGAACGGTGGTCCGGGAAGGGGACCTCCTCGGTTTGCTTGGCGCCACCGTTCTCGGAGTGGCCAAAGATGCCCATGTCCGAACCGATACGTTCGCAGTTGCCCTTGGCGAAAACCTCGCGGGTATCGGTATCCAAAAGCTGATATTTAAGGCTTGAGCTACCGGCGTTGACAACAAGTACGTTCATGAGACTCCTTTGCAGTGCGATACGGTCGGCGCAGACCCCTTAAGGCGGCCGCATGTTAATAAGAAGTTATCACATCTTAATAAATAACTATCAGGCATATCGCCCAACGAGCACAAAAGAGGGGCCGAACGGCGCTCGGTCGTCCAGCCCCTCCCCTTTTGCAATTACTTGCCGTTGACGATGCGCTCGACGTCGGAAGCGATCATGAACTCCTCGTCCGTGGGGATAACGAAAATCTTAACCTTGGAATCCTTGGCAGACAGGCACCAAGCGCCGTCGCCACGCAGGGCGTTACGGGCATGGTCCATCTTAACGCCCATAAAGGCCAGACGGTCGGCCACGCCAGCGCGAACGGCCGGAGCGTGCTCGCCGATGCCGGCGGTAAAGACCAGGGTGTCCATGCCGCACATGGAAGTGGCCATCTCGGCGGCCTTGGCGGCAATCTTGTAGACGAACATATCGAAGGCAAGCTGGGCCTCGGGGTCACCGGCAGCGGCGAGCTCCTCGACGTTGCGGCAGTCGTTGGTCTTGCCGCCGGTCACAGCCAAAAGGCCGGACTTCTTGTTCATCATCTCGTCGACCTCGTCGAAGGTGTAGCCGCCCTCGCGCTGCAGGTAGCACACGGTAGCCGGGTCGATGGAGCCGCAGCGGGTGCCCATCATAACGCCGTCGAGCGGCGTCAAGCCCATGGTGGTGTCCATGCACTTGCCGTCCTCGATGGCGCACAGGGAAGCGCCGGAGCCGATATGGCACACGACGACCTTGCGGGCCTCGCCGTTGGTCATCTCAGCGACCTTCTTGGAGATATAACGGTAGCTGGTGCCGTGGGCGCCGTACTTACGGATGTGCAGCTTGTCGCAAACATCCTTGGGCAGAGCGTAAGTCTTGGCGACCTCGGGCATGTTGAAGTGGAAAGCGGTGTCATAGACCGTGACGTTGGGCAGGTCGGGATACTGCTCCAGGCAGTACTCGATAACGTTGGCCTCGGGGTTGTTGTGCAGCGGGGCGAGCGGAGCAACCTCGCGGATCTTGGCGAGGACGTCCTCGTCGACGAGGGAGGAATCACCGAAGTACCAACCGCCCTGAACGATACGGTGGCCAATGCCCTCGATCTTGACGCCGTTAGCCTCGAGGTCCTTCAGGACGACCTCGATGGCGACCTTGTGGTCGGGGAACTCGATGTTCTCGGTCACCTTCTTGGAGCCGTTGGCAGCGTGGGTGAAGGTGCCGGCGGTAAAGCAGACGCGCTCGCAGGAGCCCTTTGCGGACACCTTGTGGGACTTGGTATCGATGACCTGATACTTAAGGGTCGAAGATCCTGCGTTGACGACCAGAACGTTCATGTGTCTCCCTACTAACAGGCGGTGTGGCGCCGCCAGGTTACATACGCTTCAATAATAAACCCAAACGCCCTCGCGCTCGGGTTTATTGCGTTGATATATAAGTTATCGGTGCCCAAATACTCATGACCTTTGGCGTGTAAGACGAAAGAGCGCGGGGATATACACAAGGGAAGAAATCCCGAGCGCGACAAGCAATACGACTCGAATGCCCGCAACGCTACTCAACGCAGCGTTGAACAGATAGAAAAGAACGGCACCCACCGCCACCATCTGGCTTTGAACCGAAATCAGTGAACAGCGCATCGAAGAATCGGCTGCCTTTTGAAAAATTGAGTATTTAATTGGAGCAAATAACGAGTACGCAACCGTCTGCAGCACATAGAACACGGGCAGCAAATTAGCCGGAGTAAGGGGGATCAAAAACAAAGCTGTCAATACTAAGCGAACGATGCCGCAAATACGCGCAAAGCGGCCCTTGTCGACATGAGCAATCGCACAGGGCACAATAAGTCCCATGGAGGCCGAGGCAAGGAGCTGGACCGCAATGGTCACACCCGAAGCGACGGCATTCATTCCGCGACCCGCAAGCAGCAGTGAGAAAAAGTCTTCCAGGGCGACAAAAGCAAATGCCTGAGAACAGTCCATGATGAACGCTGAACGAAGAATGCCATTACCCGCAATAGCGGTACCGATCATCTTCGGGCTCATTCCATGTTCAGGTGTCGTCGCAGTGCCTCCTCTTCGCATTTCAGGAATGCAGACAACGACAACCAACGTCAACACCATTGCGATGATATCTGCCGAAAGACCAATGAGATATGCACCGACGGACGAAATGAAACCGCCCACGCAAGCGGAGATGGCATAAGAGGCATAGAAAACAAATCGCTCAACGACATTAAGTCTTACGAGCTGGTCCTGAGAGACGCTGTCAATGTAAATCGCTTCGATGGATCCGCTCACACACGCAACGGCAAAACCCTTGAGAGCGAACGCACCGATTAAAAGCAGGGGAGAACGGACGAGAAGCAGGGCGGCGTAGTATCCAAGCATTCCCACGACGCCAACGAGACCGCTTGTCTTTCGTCCAAACCTATCAGCAATATAGCCAGTGGGAACTTCAAGGATGAACTTGCTCACTTGATATGCAATCATCATGCTAGAAATCGCCACCATCGAGAATCCGACGAATTCAAGGTAAACCGTCAGAAAATACAAAATGGTGCTAAAGTTCGACAGAAAAACGAACGTCATATAAAGCAAAACCGTACGGTTTTTCATGCTCCGCCCTCCAAGAGTCAGCAATCTAAATCGGAATCTTGGAAAAGCATGAGGGCAAAGCTGTCAGCTATGTGTTACAAGGCGTCAATAATCACTTGATGCCTCGAAGCCAATTAATCTCACGAAGCAAGATGACGCAATAGGTGCAGAAAAACCGTCTGGTGTCGATCAGTCCAGGAATTTTGCCGATAGCAAAAGTAGATAGGCAAAGTTACATCACGCGAACCTTCAATGAAGCACTCGCCCACTTCTGACCCATCCGGTGCGAGAGAGGACCCAGACAAACTCAATATCAATCCCCCGGCTTGAAGAAACTCAGTCTGAGCCCTGCTTCCGTATTCAACATCTCGGAAGCGAAAATTGACGAGCTGGGCTTCGGGACACTGATTGATTGCATTGAGACAGGGTGACAAATTAATGGGAACAGCGAGCCTGCCGCCCAGTAACTCGCGAATGGTCATGGCACCCACAGATTGATGACCCGCTGGGCATGAAAGGACCTTGAGCTCCTTTTCACCCAAATATTTTGAAGAAAGGACGCTGTCCCGTGGTTCCTCAAACGAGATGGCCGCGTCCGAAATTCCAAGTATAAGTGACTCAAAGCATGTTGCCGTTGGCTGATGCCACACATCAAGATGAATCTGAGGGTGTGAGCGTTCAAACGAGTCATACCAGTTTTCGGCAAAAAGGCGCCCCCGCCCATGAAGGCAGGGGGCGTAAAGACGAAAGTGGCCATCGGGCGAAACGCCGTCGCCCCTCGATTGAGCGTACTTTTTGAGATCGTCGACTTGTGCCAGGATCACGCGTGCACGCCGCGCAAATTCTCTGCCCGCCGGAGACAAAACGGCCTCTCCCGCCGATCGGTCGAGCAAAACAATCTGATACTCAGATTCCAACTTTTTGATTGCCGACGAAACGGCCTGCGGACTCACATGAACGGCGCGAGCTGCCTTGCGCACGCCGCCATAGTTCGCTACCGCTTGAAGGTATTCGAGTTGAGAAAGCTGCATAGATTAATCCAAAGGCAGCCAAGTCGATGGGCTACGCGCCCTCAGATGAGGTTCTCGCCCAGGTTCTTGCCGCCGAGGACGTGCATGTGGAAGTGCATGACGGTCTGGCCGGCGTTGACGCCCTTGTTGGAGATGACGCGGAAACCGTCCTCCAGACCCTTGGCCTTAGCGACCTCCTGGATGGCGTGAGCCATGGCGCCCATGGTCTCGGCCGGCACGTTGTCGGCGATGTCGCTGTAGTGCTTCTTGGAGATCACGAGCGTGTGGACCGGCGCCTGGGGGTTAAGGTCGTCGAACGCGATGACCTGGTCGTCCTCATAGACAACGGTCGAGGGGATCTCGTGGTTGGCAATTTTGCAGAAGATGCAATCGCACATGGTTGGTTCCTTTCTCACAGACCAAGGTAATTATATTTGGTCGGAATGGTTAGAACGAGAGGCTGTCGTCGGTGTTGGCGGCTTCGCCGTCGGCGAGCACGTCGTTGCCGTCGACGTCCTTAAGGAGCACCGAGACCTTCTGCTCGGCATCGGACAGGCGGGTGCGCAGGCTCTTGAGGAGCTCGACGCCGCGGGTGTAGCTCTCGAGCGACTCTTCGAGCTCCATATCGCCCGACTCAAGACTGCGGATAATGAGCTCCAACTCCTGAGAAGCCTGCTTGTACGTAAGCTGCTCAACCGGGGTCTTCTCTGCCATATCTGTTTCCTTTCCTAAGGGTCTATCACTGTGAAACGCGGCCTACTCGACCGTATCGACCGTTGCCGACACGTTGCCGTCCGCCATGCGCACGCGGATGGCGTCGCCCGGCTTAAAGGTCTTGGCGCTCGTAGCCACACCATCATCGCTGTACGCGATGGAGTAACCGCGGGCAAGCACCTTGAGCGGCGACAAGGCATCGAGCGAGGCTGCCGCACGGCCCAGGTCGGACGCCGGCCTGCTGAGCATCGTACGTCCCTGATGCTCCAGACGGGAGCTTGCGAGCATGAGCATATGGCGCTTGCCATCGAGCCCCGAGGTGCTTGCGATCAAGCGCTCGGGCAGACGCTCGAAGTTGGAACGGAAGGCCCCAACCGAACGCGTTATGGCGCCGGACAGACGATCGGCCGTCAGGGCAAGCTCGGACTCGCGACGCTCGACCATAAACGTTGGGTCGTTGAGGCACGGGCGGCGCGCGGCTGCATCGAGCGCATCGCCCAGACGGGCCGTATAGGTATCCCAGGCGCGGCGACCACGCTGATCGAGCATCTCCAAATCAACCTGATTCGACCCAATCATCGAAGCCATCGCGGCGCCCAGACGCTGATGACGCGCCTCGAGTACATCGGCCAACTCCGTCATAGCCGGCGCCACCGATTCGGCCGCCGCCGTGGGCGTGGAGGCGCGACGGTCGCTTACCATGTCGCAGATCGAGGTATCGGGCTCATGGCCAATGCCCGTCACCACAGGCACGGGACAGGCTGCCACCGCGCGGGCAAGCCCTTCGTCGTTAAAGGTCATAAGGTCTTCGAAGGAGCCACCGCCGCGCACCAGCAAGATGCAATCGGGCGCCGGCGTAATGGCAGCGGCGCGGCGCAAGCCCTCGATGAGCTCGGCGGGCGCACCCTCGCCTTGAACCTTGGCCCCCACGCAGACGAGCTCGACGAGCGGGTTGCGACGGCGCAGCGTACGCTTGACGTCGTCGATTACGGCGCCCGAAAGCGAGGTGACGACCGCCACACGCGAGCAAAACACCGGAATGCGACGTTTGCGAGCCTCGTCCATCAGGCCCTCGCGACGCAGCTTTTCGGCCAACTGAGCCACCTGCTGACGCAGCAAGCCCTCCCCCGCCAGCGAGAACGAGCGGGCGACGAAGCTCATGCGACCCGTAGGCTTGTAGAGATTGAAGCTACCCTTAAAGCTCACCTGCATGCCGTCGCGTAAATCGAAGGTGCGCTTGAGATAGGCGCCCTTCCAGATGATGCAGTCGACGGCCGCCGAGTCGTCCTTGATTTGGAAGTAGCAGTGGCCGCTTCGGGCATTGGGACCGCGGAAACCAGTGACCTCACCCAAAACGCTCAGCTGCGGAATGGCATCGAGCGCGCCGGCGGCGATCTCCACCGCTTGGCTCACGCTGAGCTCTTTGCGCTCCTGCTCGTCCGATCCGTCGAACTCGGCGGAAACGGTATTGCCAGTCAGATTCCAGCCTGCCACGCAGCCCCCTTTCGTCGTCGTGCGCATGAGCTCCGGCCCTGCGCAAATTCAAGTCCAACACATAGTACAGCGCCGCGGGGACACAAATCCCCGCGGCGCCCAGCGTCCCAATTTGTTATCGGTTAGAGTTTCTGTTGTAGCGAGCCATAAGATAGAGCAGCTGAATAATCGAGGTGAGCGCCGCGGCCACGTAGGTGAGCGCGGCTGCCGTCAGCACCTTCTTGGCACCGTTGACCTGCTTGGAACTCATGCCCGACTGCTCAATATACGCCACGGCACGTCGGCTGGCATCAATCTCGACCGGCAGCGTAACGAGCTGGAACAGCACGCTAAACGAGAAGAAGATCAGCGCGAGGGTCGTGAGTCCCGCGATGTTCATAAACAGGCCCAAGAGCAACACGATGGTCCAGGTGTTCTGGGTAAAGTTGACGACCGGCACGAGGGCGGTACGTACCTTCATCATGGCATAGCCGCTTTGACGCTGGGCGGCATGGCCCGCCTCGTGGCAGGCGACGGCAACGCTTGCGACCGAACCGCCCGAACGATTGGCATCCGACAGATACAGGTTGTTGTCCTGCGGGTTGTAATGGTCGGTGAGCTCGCCAGCGACACCCTTGATACCCACGGCACTACAACCGTTGGCATCGAGCATGCGGCGAGCGACCGTGGCACCCGTATCGCCGTCCGAGCGAACCTTGGACCAGGTTTTGTACGTCGAGTTGATATAGTTCTGTGCGGCAAGGCCAAGCACCGTGCAGACAAGAACAACCAGCAGGTACAGCGGGTCGATGCCAAAGCCGTATCCATAGTAATAGGGCATGCGAATTCCTCCGAATCGAGTTACACGTTGGAGGCATTCTACCCACTCGCCCAGCAGGCAAATCAACATCGATGTTTTGGCAATGTCAGCGAAAACGGCCGAAAGCGAGCAAGGTGACGTGAAAGAGAAGCGACGCGTACTTTGGTACGCGAGCGACGATTGAACGTCAGATTGCTCGCTCTCGGCCGTTTGCAGCGTCAAGCTGTTACGCGGTTTGGTAAAACCGCGTAACTATATACCTATAACAACTCAATCTTTCCGTCCTTCACGGTGAGCCCCATATTGCCGGAAAGCAGATCGTCCAGGCGCGAACCCACAAGCTCAAAACGCCAGCCTTCGCGCAGGGGGCTTTGCTCAGGATGCTCGATGTAATCGGCCAGGTCATCGCGCGAGGCAATGACCGAGGTCGCCACTCCCGAGCGTTCGGCAACCAGGCGGATGAGCGCATACATCAGGTCCGTCACGCTCTCCAGCTCCGGCGAGATCTGACGGTGCCCGCGCACCATGAGCGGCAGGCGATCGTGCGGGCAGCTTGCGCCGCGCTTGATGGCCATGAGCGCGCCGTCCACGTCGCGCTCCCCCAACTGGTCGGTACCGCGAATGCTACGGAACTCCTCAACGCGCACGGGATTGCGCTTAACGAGCGCCAGCAGCGTATCGTCGGACATGACCCACTTGCGCGGGATGTTGCGGCGCTCGGCGCGGTCCTCGCGCCAGGCGGCGAGCTCGCGCGCGATGCCCAACTGGTGACGGCTGCACGAATTGATGCGTTTGACCTTACGGAACGCCTCGTGGCGATCGGCGCGATAGTGCGACTCGTCAGCCAGCGGGCGCAGCTCGTCGAGCACCCAGTCCACGCGGCCCAGCTCGCGCAGGCGGCTCATCATCTCGGTATAGGCGACGATCAGGTACTTGACGTCATCGATCGCGTACTCGATCTGTTTGTCGGTCAGCGGGCGACGCGACCAGTCGGTCAGCGACTCGGTCTTGGGCAGCGAGACGCCGCAAAACGTCTGCACGAGCGCGCCGTAGGAAATCTGCTGGCGTTCGCCCAAAAAGGCGGCGGCCACCTGCGTGTCAAAAATCGGACGCGGCAGCACGCCCACGGTATGGAGCATAACCTCCATATCCTGCGAGCAGGCGTGGAAGACTTTGATCACGCTCTCGTCGGCCATAAGCTCGGCCAGCGGCGACAGGTCGTCGATCACCAGAGGGTCGACCGCAACGCTCTCGGCAGGGGGGGCAATCTGAACCAAACACAGGCGCGGATCGAACGTGCGCTAGCGCAAAAACTCGGTATCGACGGCAATCGCGTCAAACTCACGGGCGCGCTGGCAAAAGTCGAGTAGAGCCTGATGTGTGGAAATGTACATATCAACCCATCGAATAAGGTTAGGCCCGAAAAACACGGGTAGGATATCGGCATTGCCTTACAACTATACTCGGTTAGTCACAGAACGGGAACGTAAGCATGCGCTGCCTTATCATCCACAACCCGGCATCGGGCCCCAGCTCAGATGAAATCTACGCATTCACGCACGCCCTCGCGCAGGGCGGCGACGAGGTCGTGATGCGTTTTATCGGCGATGGCATGGAACCCGAAGACGCCGTGGCAGACCTGCGCGAGTTTGATCGCGTGGTGATTTCGGGCGGCGACGGCACCGTCTCCAACGTACTCGACCAAATGCGCGGATGCGGCGTCCCCACGCTCGTCTTCCCCTCCGGCACAGCCTGCCTGTTCTTTAACAACATCGGTAATGCCCCCGAGGCAGCGGCACTTGCCAAGGCCTGCCGTGCCGGTCGCACGGTCAAAGTGGACATGGGCGAGCTCTTTTGGCTCGACGAGAACGGCAACGAAAGGCGCCACGGCTTTATCATCATCGCCGGCTCGGGCTTCGACGCCGAGATCATGATGAAGGCCGCCCCTACCAAAAACGACATCGGCGAGATCGCCTACTTCCTCTCCGCGCTCGCCACGCCCAACCCCACGGTGGCGCACTTTACCATCGAGCATGACGGCATTGTCGAGGAGCTCGATGGCATCTGCTGCATGGCCGGCAACACCTCGGTCATCCAAAACGACATCAACCTGTTCCCCAACTGCCGCATGAACGACGGCATGGTCGACATTGCGGTCATCGAACCCGTGCGCACCGTGCAGCTGCTGCCTACCGTGATCACCGCTGCGCTTGACCCCGCCGGCAAGGTACTCGGGCGCCCACAGTTCAAGATCATCCAGACCAAGGAAGCCAAGATCACCTGCACCCCGTCACTGGGCATGCAGTTCGATGGCGAGATTATCTCCAGCAATTCGGGCGTCTTTGGAGCCCGCGCGCTTCCGCAATGCCTCGACCTCATCGTCGACGAATTCTCCCCGCTCGGAAAATAGGAGGACCCTATGAACGACAATCCCCTGATCGGCTTTATTGTCATCGTCTTGGCCATGCTCGTCGGTTACGCCATCAACGTGATTCACCGCCGAAAGAAGTAAATCCACATTGGTATGATATTCATCCAGTTATCGACTCTCCCACTGTTTATGCATTCGTCAAACAGCGGGGGATTTTCATTTCGGGCATTCCCAGCTACTTTATTCGGCTACAGTAATTACAGGGCGTCTTTATTAAAGTAAAGCTGCAAACTGAGTACGATTAACCGTTCATCGCATATTTCATCACGCTTATCGAGTAAGTTTCTTTCATAGATGAATATTGTTTCCAGTTCGTTACGCTAATGAGGTGTCTTTATTGGCTGAAGCCCTCTGGCGACAGAGGGCTTTCGCACGCTGGGAGGGAAAATGAGGAAAACTCGCCCCGTCAACGCGCTCAAGAAGCTAGGCATAGGCCTCGCCTTTGGAGCTGCGACCATCATGTCCATGCCGACATCTGCGCTCGCCTGCACGCAGATGTACATGGGCAAAAACCTAACAGCCGACGGCAACACATATTATGGTCGCGCCGAGGACTTTGGCCCGCGCTACCTCAAGCACTTTGGCATTGAGCCGTCGCATGCCCCCGGGTATACCTACGGCTCAGACGAGTCCGACTTCTCATACAGGTCGACCAAGACTACATATCGTTATAGCTACGTGCGCGATCATCCTTCGCAGTGGCACGGGCGCTATGATGCCTACTCTGAGGCAGGCATCAACGAGAAGGGCGTGTCCTGCTCCGCAACGCTGACCACCAACATGAACGATAAAGCCGCCAAGGCAGACCCCCTGACCGACACTGGCATTGGCGAGTATAGCTACGGCAGCGTTATCTTAGGCGAAAGTGCCAAAGCACGTGAGGGTGTCGAGCTCCTCGGCAAGATCATCGACGAGCAGGGCGCCAACGGCAACGATCAGATTATCATCGCCGACAGCAACGAGACTTGGCTGTTTGCCGCACTTTCCGGCCACCAGTGGATCGCCATGAAGCTCGCCGATGACGTCGCCTCACTCAACCCCAACATCGGCGGACTCAATTACGATGTCAACCTTGATGACGCCGAGAACTGCCTCCACTCCGAGGGCATCCAGACCATGCCCGAGAAAAATGGCTTCGCCGAGTACACCGACGGCAAGTTCGACGTTGCCAAGACCTATGGCAAAAGCGTCGCCGATTCCGGCGTTCATCAGTGGACTCGCTATGTCCAGGGCCGCGATTACTTCATGGCCCCGTTGACCAAGGGTGCGGATTACGACATCGTCACTGTTAAACCGGAAAAAGGCCCCGACCAAATCGGAGCCATGGTCAGCGAGATCCAGCCCCTGTTCTTCAAGCCCGGCAAGTCCGACTGGAACACCTTTGAGATGATCCGTGCATTTGGCAACCGCGGCGAAAATGTCCCCGGCCTCAACGCCAACACCGACGGTGTCTACGCCATCGGCACCGAAAGAAGCACCGAGACCAACCTCTTCCAGATCCGTCAGGGCATGGACCCCGAGATCGCGACCATTCAGTGGGAGATGCTCTCCCGCGCCGCCTACTCCGTCGCTATTCCTCTGTACTCTGCACTGCTCACCGAGGTCAGCCCCTACTTCAGCAATCAGGATGTCTCCTACGATCACTGCGAAGAGACGGACATCGTGAACAACGAGGAGCCCGAGAACTCCATCAACTACGTCCTCATGGACATTAGTTCCCTCTGCTACGAGCACCGCGAGCAGCTCGGCACCGGCGTTCGCGCCTACCTCGACGCTCTCCAGAACGAGCTCATCGAGCAGAACCTTGAGGTCGATGCTGCTATGCAGGCCGAGACCACCACTGAGGGCCGCACCGCCCTGGCAAACAAGGCCGGCAAGGCTGCCACTGAGAACACCTACGTCAAGTGCAAGGCCCTTCTCCAGGAGATGCGCGCTTATCTGAAGGCTGAGGATTTCAGCACGCCCTTCACCCCGAGCGACCTGAACACTGAGACCAACGGCCTCAAGGTGTCCATCACCTATGCCAAGGACACTCTTGCCACCGACCCGGTGACCCCGGATCAGCCCGGAACTCCCGAACAGCCCGGTACCCCCGAGCAGCCCGCTAAGCCCGAACAGCCCGCTAAGCCCGAGCAGCCCACCACCAAGCCCGAGAAGCCCGGCAAGTCGGACACCACGACCACGGTAACCACCAACAAGACGAACACCAAGGGCGGCCTGCCCACCACTGGCGATCGTTTTGATGGCCGCATGGTGGCTGCATTCGCCATCGCTGGCGTTGCCGTCATCTCCGCGGGCGGTTACTTCCTCTACCGTCGCAATAAGGAGTAACGTCTTAGCTGAGCGGGCGGGGCACATGAGTCACCACGCCCACTTAACCCGCCTTTTTGACCGACGGGAAACCCGCCTGAAATCTTTTTAAAAAAGATTTCCCCGCACACACTTCGCTGTGCTATAGTGCAGCGCAACAGCAACTAGGTGCGACCGCGCCACGGCATCACGAAAGGAGCCACCAACATGAAGAACACGATGAAGTCTCTCAACAACTGGTGGTGGCGTGATGCGAATACGATCGGTCGACAGTGAGTCCCTCACGCCTGTTTTTGCGCTCTAGGTGATTGGAAGGCCTCCGGTTTCGACCGGGGGCCTTTTTCTATCTCGAGCCCGATCGCATTCGCATCACGCGCCTCCGCTTTTCTCTTGCAATCCCCTTCCGAAAGGATTTTCACCATGTCTCAGAACACCACCGCCACCCAGCCCCGCACCGTCCAGACCGCCGATCGCGGCAAACTCGATGTCCGCGCCCTCGTCCTGCTCGCCATCCTGCTCGCCGCCGGCTTCATCCTCAACTTCACCGTCGGCAAGGCAATCTCGGGCATCTCGGGCGGCATGATCAGCCCCGAGTTCATCATCTCGGCCTTCTGCCTCACCATCCTGGTCGTTCGCCCCAACATCGGCCAGGCGCTCGTCATTGGCCTCATCTCGGCTGCCGTGATCCAGATCACCACCACTTCGCCGTTCGTCGATTTTGCCGCCGAGGGCATCGCCGCCATGCTCATGGCCGGCATCGTCAACGCCGCCGGCAAGAACGGTCAGGTTAAGCCTGCCGTCGCCATCGTCGCTACCTTCGTGACCACCTTTGTCTCCGGCGTCATCTTCATGGTTATCAAGATGGCCATGCTTGGCGTGGTCGGCGAGCTCGCCGCCGCTATGCTGCCCGTCGTCGCCATGACCGCCGTCTTTAACGCCATTCTGGTCGGCGCCCTCTATCTGCCCATTCAGAAGGCCCTGAAGCTCAACTAACCCGCTCGGCTTTATGAGCCACCCCATCTTGGCGTTCATTCGTCGCTCGCGTACCCAAGTACGCTTCGCTCCTCTTTCGCGCCAACCTGGGGCCCCTCGTAAAGCCGTCTCCGCACTCCACCAACAAAGACTGTCCCAAACGACTAGCTTTTGGGGACGTTCTTAAACGACTAGTCATGTAAGAACGTCCCCAATGACTATGAAAGGTATCCATGGAAACGATCATCAACGTCGACGATGTCTCGTTCTCCTATGGCACGCAGACCGAGCAGGCGCTCAGCCACATCTCGCTCAGCGTGAACAAGGGAGATTTCATCGGCATCATCGGGCCCTCGGGCGCCGGCAAGTCCACACTTGCCGCTTGCCTGTCGGGTGCCGTGCCCCACCACTACACCGGCACGTTCTTTGGGTCCGTCATGGTTGACGGCCACGACACCTGCGAAGCCTCGCTCACCGACGTGTCGCAAATCGTCGGCAGCGTGCTGCAGGATATCGACACGCAGATGGTCGCCTCGGTCGTCGAGGACGAGATGCTCTTTGGCCTCGAGAACTTTGACGTTCCCCACGACCAGATCGAGCAGCGCGTCACCGAAACCCTCGAGACCGTGGGTATCGTCGACCTGCGCGACCGCGAGATCGCCACGCTCTCGGGCGGCCAAAAGCAAAAGGTGGCCATCGCCGCCATCCTCGCCATGCGACCGCGCGTGCTCGTGCTCGATGAGCCCACCGCGGCTCTCGACCCCGCCAGCTCCACGTTGGTCTTCGAGACGCTACGTGAGGCAAACCGCGCGCTTGGAATCACCATCGTCGTCGTTGAGCAAAAGGTCGCCCTGCTCTCGGAGTACTGCAACCGCGTGTTCGTGCTCAACCAGGGCGAAATCGCGCTGCAGGGCGAGCCACACGAGGTCTTCGCGCATACCGACGAGCTCCGTGCCATCGGCGTCGACTGCCCTCGCGTCACGCGTATCTTCAATAGCCTCCAGGCCGATGGCCTGGTAAGCGGTACCCCTTGCTTGGATGTCGATGAGGCCGAGCGCCTGATTTCGGGCATCGTCGACCCCGCACGCGCGGCCAGCGAAGCCCAGGCGCCCGCCGGCTCCCCGCATGCACCGTCGTTGCGCCCTCATGCCAAGGACGCCGAACCCGTACTCACCTTCGACCATGTTGAGTTTGCCTATCCCAATGGCGGCGCCGCCGTACACGACCTCAACCTGACGCTCTATCCCGGCGAGCTCGTGGGCATCGTCGGCCAGAACGGTGCCGGCAAGACCACGCTCACCAAGCTGCTCACGGGCCTGCTTAAGCCCGCCTCGGGCAGCGTGCGCGTTACGGGGCTGGACACCGCAGCCGTTCCCACGAGCCGCATCGCCCGCGAAGTCGCAACCCTCTTCCAAAACCCCGACCGCCAGATCTGCAAGGACACCGTGCTCGACGAGGTTGCCTTTGGCTTGGAGCTTGGCGGCATCGACCGTGCCGAGGCTCTGCGTCGTGCTCAACTTGTTATCGACCGCTTTGGCCTGCCTGCCGATGAGGCGCCTTTCTCGCTTTCGCGCGGCCAGCGACAAATGGTGGCGCTTGCCTCCGTCGTAGTGGTTGAGCCCAAGATCGTCGTGCTCGACGAGCCAACGAGCGGCCTTGATTACCGCGAGTGCATGACCGTCATGGAAACGGTGCGCACCATGGCCGAGCGCGGCTGCGCCGTGATTATGGTCTGCCACGATATGGAAGTCGTCTCGGATTTTGCCGAGCGCATTGTGGTAATGGCCGACGGTAGCATCCTCGACCGCGGCCGCACGCACGAGCTATTCTCGAACATCGATCTCATGCAGCGTGCCTATGTTGAGCCGCCCCAGGTTATTGAACTCTCGCGCCGTCTGGCATCTTCCGTCTCGCCCGCTTTTGCGCAGGTGAGCGAGGTCACCGATGTCGTTCGCATTACCAAGGAGATGGTCCGCCGTGGTTAACGTCATCGACTACATGCCAGGCGATACGCTACTGCATCGCCTGAACCCCGTCGTCAAATTGGGCCTCGCCGCCGCCATCATCGTCGGCATCTTCTTGTCCGACACCTACGTGGCGCTGCTGGGCTTTTTGGTGCTCACCCTTGCGCTGGGTGCCTATGCCGGCGTCGTCGACCGTCTGTTCTCGCTGCTCAAGTTGCTGATTCCGCTCGCGCTTATCATGCTGGTGCTCCAGCTTGCCTTTATGCGCGATGGCAACGTTGTGTGGGGCTTTATCACCGACACGGGCCTCATCACAGGATCGAAGGCCTGTCTGCGCCTGCTGGGTGTGGCGTTACCGCTCATCCTCATGCTCATGGTGACCAAGCTCAACGACCTTGCCAACGCCTGCGTCGAGGTGCTGCACGTACCGTATCGCTATGCCTTCACCTTTACCACGGCGCTGCGCTTTGTGCCGGTGTTTGGTCAGGAGATGAACGCCATCATGGAAGCGCAGACCGCACGCGGCGTCGAGTACGACACCAAGAACCCCATCAAGAAGCTTAAGCTCATGCTGCCACTGTGTGTGCCGCTGCTCATCTCGAGCGTGGGCAAGACCGATGCCACGGCCTTGGCGGCAGAACAGCGCGGCTTCTATCTGCGCACGCGCGCCAGCTCGTACAAGCGCTACCCCATCAAGGGCCTGGACATCGCCGTACTCATCGTCAGCATCGCTCTCATCGCCATCGGCTTCCTGTTCTAGTTCGCCACCGACAGCAACCGCCCAACGCAAAAGGCCTCGGCTCGCACCAAACGAGCCGAGGCCTTTACTGTTTCACCAGATAAAACCTACCAAAAGTAACCTGTCCCTTTTTGACAGGTCGGAAGCTAGAGGCGGTAGGGGGCGCCGCTGCGGATGATGGATTCGCGCACCAGGACATCCATGGCATCGAGGGTGATCTCGGGCATCTCTCGATACTTCTGCAGCACCGATAGCTCGGTGCAGGCCAGAATGACACGGTCGCAGCCGCTACGGGCGAACTCCCACATCACGCGGTCGAACTTATCCATATCGGGCTCACGTCCGGCCTTCACATCACCGTAGATAAGCGACATCACATCGTTCTGACGTTTCTCGCTGGGATAGACAACCTCAACACCCGCAGCCTCGCATTCGCGGCCGTAGACGCCCGCGCCCACGGTTCCGTCGGTTCCCATAATGCCAATCTTGTGCACCGGCTCGGCCGGCATACTCAGGTTGGGGTCGAACTCGCACTCCCCCATCACCGCACCCGCAAGGGCATAGCGAACCGACTCGCGCGGCATGTGGATAATCGGCACCTTCGTAAACGACTGGATCTGGTCGTAGAAGTAGTGTGACGTGTTGCAGGGAACGGCAATGTGCGCACAGCCCAGCGACTCGAGTGCCTGGGCACACTCTTTCATGGTCGCCAGCAGCTTGGCATGCTCGCCGGTCTTAATGGCCAGCGTGCGGTCAGGCATGGTCGACTTGGAGAGCACCACCATGTCGATATGTTCCTGATCGCAGGCAGCAGCCGTGTGGCGCACCACTTGGTCGTAGTAATACGACGTGGCCTCGGCGCCCATGCCGCCGATAACTCCCAGCTTTTCCATCGCCGCCTCCTTGGTGACGCTTGCGCAATTGCGCGTATCATACCCGCGCCCGCCCGATGTAAACCGGACGGGCGCCGCACTCATCTACTTGTAATACGTCTTGAACAGCTTAAAGTGGCGCAGCTTGGTGTGCCACATGCGCAGCCAGCGGTTAAAGACAAAGTCGCCCTTCATAAACGAAGGGTCGGCGCCCTTGCCTTCCTTGTCCAGGCGATGCACCTTAGCGCGCAGCTCGGGATCCTTGACGTACTTGTCGACGACGCCCATGGGAACGACCATCCACAGCGCCTCGTCCTGCGCCGTCACAAACTCCGGCTCAAACGGGCGGTTGAACACATACTCGTCCACCACATACTTGGCAACGTTAAAGCCGCTGTTAGTGACGTAGTAGTTGCTGCGACCTTGGCGCGTGTTGAAATCGAAGAACTTAAACGAGCCGTCGCGTTCGTCGTACTTAACGTCAAAGTTGGAATAACCCACAAAGTGAAGGTCCTCGAGCAACTTGCGCACGCCGCCCATGAGCTCGTCATTGGGCTCGGTGATGATACAGGCGTGGTTGCCGACACCGTGAGGCTGATGCTCCTCGAGCAGCACGTGGCCCAGGCACATCATGCGGACCTTGCCGTTGCGGTCGGAATAGCTGGTGAGCACGCGCATATACTCGTCGTTGCCGGGCACGCGATCCTGCAAGATCAGGTCGTCGGTGTAGCCGCTGGCATACGAGTCGCGAATGACCTGTTCCAGCTCGGCACGGTCGGCAATCTCATAGGCCTTTTTCTGGCCCTCGAACTCGTGCTGCCACCACATGATGCCGTCGGAAGGCTTCAGGATCATCGGGTAAGGAAAATCGATCTGGTCGAGCACTTCGGCAGGTGCCTCGCCTTGGGCATTCAGCATCGCCATGGTGAAGGTAAAGGTATGCGGATAGGGCACGCCGTGCTTCTCGCACAGCTCGTAGAAGATCTCCTTCTTCTGACACTGCTCAAGCATGCTATAGGGAGCGTAAGGCGCGACGATGTTATCCGCCAGCTCATGGGCATCCTTGGCCTGAGCCACGAGGGCAACATAGTTATCGCCACAGCCCACAAGGACAATCGTCTTGTCGGCATGCGCTTGGGCAATGCCGTTGACGGTTTTGAGCATCACGGGCATGGTGTCGATATCCACGTTGGGCGTGTAGTCGATAATCTGGCTGCGGTACGCGGGACCCGTCTGGTACTTGCCAAAGACCAGACTCTTGACCTGGTACTCTTCGTAGAAGGCGCGCGCCACCGAATAGGCGTTGATGTCGCCTCCGAGCAGCACGGGAATGAACTCGCGCTCTGTAAACTGCAATGCCATGGAAACTTCCTATCATGAACTGCCCACACAACGGGCGGTCTTTGCGCAACTGATTTATTCTAGCGTGCCAAGCCGCCGGCGCCCAAAGCTCCACCGTATCTATGGCAATCGACGTGATCGTCCAGCATAAAGCCGCACTCACCGCGATGGGGCCTTGTAGCCGCAAACCCCCTGTTGAGATAGCTTTCACGACCGAAAGCCCGTCCGCAAACAGGCCCCCGTAACGTTAAAGTTGAACTCTATGGTTTCTCAACAATTCATCATAACTGCAGGTCAAAGCCAAAGCCTCAAGTTCAACTTGACCCTTTGGAACCTTTAAGGTTCAAGTTGAGGTCGAAAGCAGTAGTAGAATACCGTTCGAACCATAACCTACGATTGATTGCAGAGGGACTGGATGCAGCATTCGAATCATCGCACCGCAGCGCTCATTGCGTCGAAGCCGGCTCGTATCATCACGAGCGCCGCGCTCGCCGTTGCGCTGACGGCCACGCCGATGCTCTCCCCCGTTGCGGCGTATGCCGCCTCGCAGGCAACGCAGGACCAGCTTTCCGCAGCCCAGCAGAAGATCGAAGCCGCCACGAGCGCCTACAACGACGCCCGCACCAAACTCGATGACCTGCAAAAGCAGATTGACTCCAACGAGGCAAGCATCGAGGAAATCGAGGCTAAGCTTCCCGAGCAGCAGGCCAAGGCAAGCTCCGCCATGCGCGATCTGTACAAGTATCAGAAGGGCACCAATCCCATCGTGAGCTTCCTGGTCAATGCGCAGAGCCTGGGTGAGTTCATCACGACCTGCAAATACACCAACCAGATCACGAGCTCGAGCGTCAACGAGATCGAAGAGCTCAATAATATGCAAACCGAACTCGAGCAGAACAAGGCCGAGCTCCAGCAGGCCAAGTCACAGCTTGAGGCAGAGCAGAAAAACGCCGAGGATGCGCTGGCGCAGGCCCAGCAGCTCCGCAGCGAGGCACAGGCAAAAGCCGAGCAGGAAAATGCCGCCGAGCTTGCCAAGCTTGAGGCCGATAAGGCCGCTGCCGCCGAGAAGCTCTCGGGCGAGGGCGTAAGCGGCGGCAATTCCAGCAGCCAGGCCACCAACACCAACACCACCATCGACACCACGGTGAACAACGCCAATACCGGTAGCTCCGATTACGATTCGTTCATTAATGAGTGGACGAGCCGCATCGACAATTATCTCGCCGGCTCCCCCATGGCAGGCCAGGGCTATAACTTTGCCGTCGCCGCTTGGAATACCGGTGTCGACCCCCGTTGGTCCCCCGCCATCGCCTGCATCGAGAGCACCAAGGGTGCTTATTGCGCCAATTCTTACAACGCCTGGGGCTGGAGTGCCCGTGGCGGCGGTTGGCGCAGCTTTGGCAGCTGGAGCGAGGGCATCTCCGCTCACGTTGCCTATCTGGGCGCCAACTACGGCTCCACCCTTACCCCGGCAGCGGCCAAAAAGTACTGCCCGCCCACGTGGCAGGACTGGTACAACAAAGTCGCCGCTCAGATGAACCGCATCTAGGTGCAACTGCAAAGGGCCCCAATGGGGCCCTTTTCTTTTAGGTAGCGGAGGTATCGACGACGCCGGTCGCATTGGCAACCGCGACTATGACGATCATGCATAGGAGCAGCACACCCAATGCCTTGAGCCAAAGTTTCGCGAGTTTCTTGCCGCGATAGCTGTCGAGCAGTGCGAATCGCCGACGAAGACGGCGCTTATCGAGCAGCGCAAAATGCATAAGCACCATAAGGCCATCGACAAAGAAAAAATACTCGATTATGAGAAGCCACGTCGGGTAGCTTTGGTTTGCTCCCGTGGGGTGAAAGACGGCAAAGTGACTTCCGGCAAAGAACACAAGTAGCGAGAAGCAGACGAGCGCATTCCAAATGCGCCCCAGAGACTCCGGAACGCGAGAGAGCGGACCGCATGCAGCGGAGGCGGCAGGCCTAGGAAGCCCTGCGGGGTTCTGGAGCCCTTGGAGCGTCAACACCGTCTCCGAGGCCGGAGTACGGACAGGCGCAGGTGTAGGAGGCCGCACGGGGCGGCTCAGATCGTATGCCGAGCGCGTCGCCCGTCCCAACGCTTCCGCACTCGCAAAACGCTTGGCCGGGTCGAGCGCCATCGACATGCAGACGGCATCGGCAAGTGGAGTGGGAATGCCACGCGCCTCGCATTGCTCGCGCATGTCGAGCCCTGGTTTAGGGTCGACTCCCGTCAAGCAGAAGAACAACAGGGCGCCCAGTGCGTAGACGTCGCTGCGCACACTCGTCTGCCCAAACCCATACTGCTCGGGCGGCGCATAGGGTCGCGTGCCAAACTTGACGGTGTCGGCATCGGCGCCATCGCGCCATACGCGCGCGATCCCCAAGTCGATAATCACCAGCGACGAAAACGTCAGGCCCTCATCGAGCGTACAGTTCGCACCCGTCACGATGATATTCGACGGTTTGAGGTCGCGATGGATCACCGGCGCCGACGTCTCCCCCGCCATTGCAAAACCGGCGTGGAGCTCGCCCACGGCATCGCATAGGGCAGGATACAATTCACGCGCATAATCGGGGGTGGCTCCCAGACGGTCCACCAGCGCCCTGAGCGTCTCCCCTTCGATGTATTCCATAACCACGTTGAGCTCGTCGCCCACACGATGACAATCGACGATTCTGGGCAGGTGCTCAAAACGCCTGCCTGCCCGCTGGGCGGCAAACAGACGCCCGTATGCCCCGCCGATTTGAGCCGAAGCATCGATGCGTTTACGGACAAAGGGGCCGAGCGAACCACCGCCGGTTCCTTCAAAGTACACGAGCTCGGTTGTTTCAACGGACGAGCGCTTAAGTACACGCTCCACGCGATAGCTGTCGTCGCGATCGAGCGACGCCAGATGTTCGGCAAGCGCTGCGGTCAGCTCGTCATCGGAATATGTTGTGGTCTGAGTATCCATAGCCTCCATCATAGCGCAGGGCGCAGACACCCCATGGCATCCGCGCCCCGTTCGTTTGCATCGTTGTTCGGCAGCTCCGCCGGCTCAGATATCAGCCGCTAACTCACCGTCTCCTCGCCAAAGCGATACAGCTCCTCGTTGACCTTTTGGAGGCTGCACCCGCGATCGATGCAAAAGATGATAATCGCATCACGGCGATCCTTGCAGTTGAGGACGCTTACCCCGGCAGCCGTCAGTGCACGGTTGGCCTCTTTGAGCGTCAGCGCCATCGCAAAGGCAATCTGCAGCACCTTATTGCGACTCGGGTGACGCGCACCGGTAAAGATCTGATAGCCGAAGGTCTCATTGAGATCGGCCATACGAACCACGCGCGAGCGCTCCAAGCCCTTTTCCTGCAGCAGCTGCTTCAGGTAGTCCGAAAGCGACGGGGCGGCAAAGTCGTGCTCCCTGATATAGCCATCGATGTTCGGCGCATCGAGAAGCTCATTGAGCAGCTCCTCGGTCAGCTTTTTATCGGGCATACGACTTCACCTCCCCCCAGTGCATGCAACATGCTAAAAACCGCTTACATCCGAACGCTCCCAGCTAGCAACCTGGTCAGGAGACACCGTACCCAGCGCCTCGAACTTCCAGGAGCCGCCCGCCTTCAGATGATTGGTGTTTGCAAGAGCCGTTCCAACCTGGTTGCCATCGGCATCATACAGAACATACTCAATCTGAATGTAGCTCTTTTCCTTGTCCGTGTTATTGGTCAGCGTGCCCGTGATCTTATAGGCAAACTGATTGGAGGTGTCTTCAGCCTCGTCAGCAATGGTATACGGTTCTTGCGGTTCTTTTTGCTCCTCAGCCTGCTGTGTCGTCTCGGCAGGTTTTGCCGAATCGCTCGCAGACGAATCGGTTGAATTGCCACCCATAGAGCCCACGGCACCGACGATAACCAGCACCACGATGACGCCTAGGACAATCTTGCCGATCGGCTTCTTTCCCTCTTTTGCCATTATGCATCCTTCCTATGATCCGGCTACCGCGCCGGCGCACAGCACATCGTAGGAAGGATTGGACTTGAATTCATTAGCTGTGAGCTAAAGTTGCGATAAACGGCCAATGCAGTTATCCGAACGCCGAGCAAACGCACTTTGCACGACCGTCTGCTGGCTGTGTATCAACCCAACGTGACGGATTCCCCGGTAAAGGTACTCGCAAGCAACAGGATAAAGAAAACTAAATAGCTGATGCTCAATAGGTAGGCGACGACTAAAAAGATGGTCCATCCAACATTGGTCTTACCATCGGCACGACGTTGCTCGCGAGAACGGCACAGCCAGACCGTCACGCCAATGGCCACAATCAGCAGCACGAGCGCCGCCGCGGCCAACCCGGCAAGCGCAAACATCACGCCAATGCTCACAGCAATAACCGGAAGCAGCAGCAAGCCACACCCGCATCCACCCGGACTATATACGGAAGACTGTCGGCGCTTCATCGTCACTCCAAGTTAAGCAATCGTTTGTAGACATCGAGGCCCTTGAGTAGGATTTCCTCGTCAAAGAGCATGGTATCAGTATGCAGGGCGCTCGTGGCATAGGCGGGGCAGCCATCCGAATCGATCGGGTTTTCTTGTCCCTCCGGCATGCCCATACCCAGCAGGAAGAACACACCCGGCAGATGGCGCTGATAGAAGGCGAAGTCCTCGGCAATTAGCAGTGGCTCGTCCACAAGTTGCAGCTCGGACAAGGCAGGCGCAATGTGGGCGAACAGCTCGGGGTCGTTATCGACCGGCGGATAGCCCTCGGCAAAGTCGATGTCGTACGTACAGCCTGTTGCGGCGCAGGCCTCGTCCAACACGCGGCGCACGCCCTCGCGCGCACGGTCGAACATACCGTCCGTAAATACGCGGAGGCTGCCAGCCACATGGGCCTCCCCCGCCACCGCATTGCAGACGGTGCCAGCCTGCAGCAGGCCGAACTTACCAATGCAGGGCTCGTCGGCACCTAACTCGTCCATGAGCTCGCGCTCGGAAACCAAGAACTTGGCCGCTGCCAGCGCGGCATCATGCGATTCCTCGACTGGAACGCCGTAGGTCTTGGCGATATGGATGCTCGCGCCATGGATATGAATGTGCGTCTCGCTTGAGCGCGCCAGCAGCGGACCGGAACAGCTCGCCAACGTGCCGGTGGGCAAATCGGGCCATACGTGGAAGCCAAAGATGCGATCCGCCCCGTAGCGCTCGAATATGCCGCTCTCGCACACCGTCTTGGCACCACCAGTCGTCTCCTCGGCCGGCTGAAACACAAAGAGCACATTGCGCTTAATGGCGCCCGGCTGCTCACGGATCGTACGGTCGACGAAGGTTGCCGCCGCAAGCGCCATGGCCATGTGTCCATCATGCCCGCAGGCGTGCATCTTGCCAGGATGAGACGAGGCAAAGGCCGCGCCCGTCGCCTCCGCAATGGGCAGGGCGTCCATATCGGCGCGAATCGCCGTGGCATGCGCGGCGCCCGTGCCAGCGTCAAAGAAAGCGCAGACGCAGCTGGGGCACGGATGGGTCACCTCGCAAGCGAGCGGCGCCAACACGCCCTCGATATAGGCGATAGTCTGCGGAAGATCGAAATCAAGCTCCGGAATGCGATGGAGATCGCGGCGATAGCGACGGAGTTCTTGGAGCTCGGTCATAGAGGTTCCTTTCATGGGTGCGCGTCGGTTGCCATCTATTGTGCCGCAAGATTGCTACACCCTTATTTCCAGCATATCCTTGCATTTTTTAAACGTTATATACGAATACTCTTGTTTGGTAAAGTGCAACGTGGTAGGGTCTTTACCACTTGATAGAGGCGCGGGCACGAAGAACCGCGGGCGAGCCGGCAGGCTTTGACCCCGTGGGGAGGCGAAACCCGCCGAACTGGGCTTTTCGGGCACGAACAACCTGGTGGGCCTGCGGGAAACACCCGCAGGACTGTCTGCAGCAATGCGGGAGCGCTATCCGGACATTGGGTCCACGCTATGCGGATTCGATGCGCAGGTAGCGCCGTCTGGATAGCGAGGTTTACGGGACATGGCACTGACTCCCAACGAGGCATATGCGGCAAAGCAGCCGTTTGTGGACAAGGAGACGCTCGAGCATATCGTCGAGCAATTCTCCACGCCGTTTCATCTATATGACGAGGCGGGCATCCGCCGCAACATGCAAGAAGTGCGCGACGCCTTTGCCTGGAACCCGGGCTTTAAGGAATACTTTGCCGTCAAGGCCAACCCCAACCCAGCGCTCATCTCCATTCTCAACGAATACGGCTGCGGCTGCGATTGCTCGAGCTATACCGAGCTCATGATCGCCCGCTCGCTGGGCATCACGGGGCACGACATCATGTTCTCGTCCAACGACACGCCCGCGGCGGACTTCGAGCTCGCCGACAAGCTGGGCGCTATCGTCAACTTCGACGACGTCAGCCACATTGAATTCTTTGAGCGCGTTGCGGGGCCCATTCCCAAGACGGTCAGCTGCCGCTTTAATCCGGGCGGCCTGTTCCAGCTCTCCAACGGCATCATGGACAACCCGGGCGACTCCAAATATGGCATGACCACCGAGCAGCTCTTCGAGGCCTTCCGCATGCTCAAGGCCAAGGGCGCCGAAAACTTTGGCATCCACGCATTCCTTGCCAGCAACACCGTCACCAACGACTACTATCCCAAACTCGCGCGCATTCTCTTTGAGCTTGCCGTGCGCCTGGAGTGCGAGACCGGCGCACATGTCGCCTTTATCAATCTGTCCGGCGGCGTCGGCATCCCCTATCTGCCCGAGCAGCAGGCTAACGACATCCACGCCATCGGCGAGGGTGTACATGCAGCCTACGACGAGATCCTGGCTCCCGCCGGCATGGGCGATGTGGCCATCTGCACCGAGATGGGCCGCTTTATGATGGGCCCTTACGGCTGCCTGGTCACCAAGGCCATCCACGAAAAGCAGATCTACAAGGACTATATCGGCGTCGATGCAAGCGCCGTCGACCTCATTCGACCTGCCATGTATGGCGCTTACCACCACATTACGGTGATGGGCCAGCCTGGCGGCGCCGACAAGACTGCGGCACCCGTCACGGACACGTACGACATCACGGGCAACCTATGCGAGAACAACGATAAGTTCGCCATCGATCGCGAGCTGCCGCATATCGACATGGGCGATGTGCTCGTGATTCACGATACGGGTGCGCACGGCTACTCCATGGGCTACAACTACAACGGACGCCTACGCTCCGCCGAGGTCCTGCTGCGCCCCGATGGCTCGGCCGACCTCATCCGCCGCGCCGAACGCCCGGGCGATTACTTTGCCACGCTCGACGTGCTGCCGTACGGCCGAGAGTTACTGGCCAAGTCGCGCGCCGATGCCGCCCGCCGTCGCGCCCAGGACGAGCGCCTGGCAGTCGCCGCCCAATGGAACAAACGCATCCAGATCGCGGAAGCGAAGGAGAAGAACATGGACATCCGCAACCTCGAGGGTTCGATTGTCGCCCTTGTCACGCCGTTTAAAAAGGACGGCAGCGTCGACTTTGATGCACTCGAGCGCCTTATCGATTTCCACCTGCAAAATGGCACTGACGCCATCCTCACCCTGGGCACCACCGGAGAGAGCGCCACGATGACCGACGACGAGGACAACTCCGTTGTCGCCGCAGTGGTCAAGCAGGTTGCGGGCCGCGTCCCCGTCATCGCCGGCTCAGGCTCCAACTCCACGCAGACCATGCTCACCAAGTCGCTCACCTACCAGGGCCTGGGTGCCGATGGTCTGCTGCTCATTACCCCCTATTACAACAAGTCCAACGAAGAGGGCATTTATCAGCACTTTAAGACCGTTGCCGACGCGGTGGACATCCCCTGCATCCTGTACAACATTCCCGGCCGCTGCGGCTGCGGCATCAGCGAGCGCAACGTGGAGCGCTTGGCCGCGCACCCCAACATCATGGGCATCAAGGAAGCCTCGGGCAACGTTGCCTACGCGGCCAAGATCGCCCACCTGCTGTCCGACGACTTCCGCATGTACTCGGGCGAGGACGCTCTCACCGTGCCACTCATGAGCCTGGGCGCCTCGGGCACCATCAGCGTGTGGGCCGACGTTCAGCCGCAGCTCGTGCACGACATGTGCCGCGCCTATCTGGACGGCGATGTGGCGCGTGCCCGCGATATCCAGATTGCCGGCCAGCCGCTCATCAATGCCCTCTTTAGCGAGGTCAACCCCATCCCCGTTAAGGAAGCGCTCGCTCAGATGGGTATGATCGAGGCAAACTACCGCATGCCGCTGTGCCCCATGGCCAACGACACGCGAGCCGCACTTACCGATGCTCTGAAGGGAGCTGGTCTGCTTGATTAAGACCATCATTATGGGAACGGGCCGCATGGGCTCGCTCATCCGCACCACCGCCGAGGGCATTATCGACGCCGCCGGACAGCCTGTTTTCGACATCGTCGCCCAGATCGGCTTCGATCTGTCCAAGCTCGAGAGCGCCCCGGCAGCCGACGTGATCATCGACTTCTCGAACGTCGTGACCTTCGACGCCGTCGTCGCCTATGTCGAGCGTACAGGCGCCGCATTGGTCTCGGGCACCACGGGCTATACGCCCGAGCAGATGGATCGCCTGCGCGAGCTGGGTCAGAGCGCCCGCGTCATGCACTCCGGCAACTACTCCATCGGCATCGCGGCCCTGCGTCATCTGGTGGCACAGGCCACGCGCGAACTGCCCGGCTTTGACTGCGAGATTGTCGAGAAGCACCACAACCAAAAGGTCGACGCCCCCAGCGGCACTGCCAAGCTGCTGCTCGACGCCGTCGTCGAAGCCGAACCCGAGGCAGGTTATCACCCCGTCTATGGCCGCGAGGGCATGTGCGGAGCGCGTGACCCCAAAGAGATCGGCATGCACTCGCTGCGCGGCGGCACCGTTGCCGGCGTGCACGAAGTGAGTTTCTTTGGCCAGGACGAAGAAGTCACGCTCACGCATCGCGCCACGAGCCGTCAGATCTTTGTCAACGGCGCACTGGCCGCCGCGCAGAAGCTCGTCACCCGCGAGCACGGCTTCTATACGTTCGACCAGGTCATGTTTGCCTAACCAACTATCTACCGTACCCACGCAAAGGAGAAACAGCAAATGAGTAACGCAGCCGAGATGGATGCACAGGAGATTATCAACTACATCGCCACCGCGCCCAAAAAGACGCCTGTCAAGCTGTACGTGCGCGAGAAGCCCGGCATGAAGGTTGCCTGGGGCGACGCGCATGTCTACGGCGGCCGTCGCGGCAAGACCGTCTTTGGCGACTGGGATGAGCTCAAGGCAATCCTCGACGCTAACGCCGACTCCATCGACTACTACGACGTAGAGAACGACTGCCGCAACTCCGCCGTGCCCATGCTCGACCTCAAGGGCATCAACGCCCGCATCGAGCCGGGCGCGATCATCCGCGACCGCGTCGAGATCGGCGATCGCGCCGTCATCATGATGGGCGCCATCATCAACATCGGCTCCGTCATTGGTGAGGGTTCCATGATTGATATGGGCGCCGTGCTGGGCGGCCGCGCCACCGTGGGCAAGAACTGCCACATCGGCGCCGGCACCGTACTGGCAGGCGTCGTGGAGCCCGCCAGTGCCACGCCCGTCATCATCGAGGACGATGTCATGATCGGCGCAAACGCCGTGGTCCTGGAAGGCGTGCGCGTGGGCAAGGGCGCTGTTGTCGCCGCCGGCGCCGTGTGCGTCGAGGACGTCCCCGCCGGCGCCGTCGTGGCCGGTGTCCCCGCCCGCGTCATCAAGATGCGCGACGAGAAGACTGACAGCAAGACCGGTCTGGAAGAGGGCTTACGTCAACTGTAGGGTTACGCGGGTTTACCAACCCGCGTAACAGCTCGACGCTGCACCTTTGGTTCCGTCGTTCTAACGAACGACGGACCGGTCGACGCTACAAACGCCCCTAAGCGGCAATCTGACGTTCAATCGTCGGTCGCGTACCAAAGTACGCTTCCCTCCTCTTTCACGTCACCTTGCTCGCTTAGGGGCGCTTTCGCTGACGTATGCTCAGTCTGCAACTCAATTGAGCTCCAAGCAAAAAGGCCGAAGACCCAAAGGGCTTCGGCCTTTGCTTTCCCGCTGTAGGCGTAACGCAACTTATCGATTCTCGATGCTGCCGATGTTTTTGAGTTCGATGGAAATGAGGCCGTTGGGCTCGTTGACGAACTCGATGTACTCGGAGTTCGAGCCCATCTCGGCCGGAAAGCTGATCTCGATGCCCGTATCGGTACGAATCTTGTGGTTGCGCACGGCCGCGCGTTCGACCTGCTTGCGCTCCACGGGCACACGCTCAGGCACCTTCTCCTCAGTCAGTGCCGCGCGCACGCTCTCCTTGATAACCGGTTCGTCCTCAAAGACCTCATCGACGATATCCCAGGGCGGCAGCTCCTCGTCATCCTCGACTTTCTCGGCGACGGCAGCCTTAACCTTGGCGAGCGCCACGGCCGTATTGGCACCGTGCTCCTCGGCGACTTCCTCGACCACACGCGTCACGGTGTCGATGACCTCCTTGCCTGATACGCCCGTGTCGCACTGCAGCAGGCCATCGGGGATAAGCATACGGTCCTCACCGGCAATCTTGCGCTTCTTGTCCACGTAACCGATCTCCATGGTGCTCGCACGCACGATGGCATAGCTCGGCACCTTTTGCGAGGGGTTCGGCAGAATGGCGTAGTGGCGCGCGATGTCGTTGCGCACCTCCCCCTCCTCGCGGCCCACTTCGTGCATAAAAGCCTGCTTGGAGCCCAGCAGCATCACGGCAAACCAGCGGGCATCCTCATCGTCGTCAAAATCGGCCACGAGCACGTCGGTTGACTCGGCTTTCTCGGCTTTGGTGAGCTCGGAGGAGATAAACTCCGCAATCTGCTGCGACAGGTCCACGAACTCGCGCTCGCCAAAGAAATAGCCCTTGAGCTCGCCGCCAAACGCAGAGTTCTCGGCAAACGTGGCGCGTTTATTGTCGGCCGAGGTACGTGCGCGGCGCAGATGCGTGGTCACGAAGTTGCGCACGGTACGGCTCTCGATATCGAGCTCGCGCTGGCTCATAACGTTGACGGCAGAGTCAAAGTCCAGGATATGCAGAATCGCGTGATTGATTTTCATATACGGCATTCCGTTCTAGATCGATTTCGGCACGAACCAGTATAGCGGTCGAGCCCGCCCCAGGCGCATCGAAGCTTGGTGCATCGGGGACAGGTTGCTTTGCACCAATGGTTAGCGCAGGAGCTCGGACTGCCAAGCCTCGAGCTGTTCTGCCAAACTCTTGCCGGCAGCGGGCATGTCGATCTGGGGTCGTTTGGGCAGCAGTGCGCATTTAAGGATTGCCACGATGGTCTGCGAGACAAAGCGTCGCGTATCCTCGTCAAAGCCTTGCGCAGCCTGGAGCATCACGGGCAGGCTCTCGCGCAGATTCCCGGCGATATCCGCAAACCGCTCAGCACCCGTAGCCTCAAACACGGAGAACAACGCATCTACAAAACGCTCGCGCTCGCTAGGCGACACTGCAAGCAGCATCTCGCGAATGGAGCCATCAACGTATCGAGCACCGGCGGACAGGCGCTCACAGTACACGAAGTCGCGACCATCAACCACCCAGCTAAAGGGATTGTGCTGCAGCAGGCTGAACTCGGTGCTCTCAACGATGGCATAGTCCTCCTGTGTCTCGAACATCATGCCAAAGATCGACGACCGAGGTAGCGTCTTGTCGATTCGACCGAAAAAGATCGGCAAAGGCGTTGCCGTTCAGAAACTCCTCGACGAAGCCCGGACTATCATGGGAATACACCCGTTCGATTCGCTCGCGGGCGACATCGGAGCACATCGCCGCACCGTACACCGCAAGGTTTCCACCCTTGGAATGACCTCCGCACAAAAGCGGCCCGTCAATCGCATCCGCCGCCTCGTCCACATAACGTACCGCGGATTCCTGGGCCGGCACAGGACACCGGAACGCCATGTTAAAGTCCTCTTTCCAGCCCACAATCGTGCTGTCGGTCCCCCGGAAGGAAAGATAACTAAACCCCGCCGGAAACCGGAACGCCATGGCTGCAAACTGCTCTGTCGCTACCACATCGCTCACGGCACGATAGCCGCAAACGTGCACGCCACGGTAACGAGGGTTTGCTGCCACGGCCTCCAACAAGGTCCTGCTCCCCTCTGGATCCCACAAGTCGTCAATCATGTCCCGGTAGCACTCGGCACGCAGCAGTTCGCGTACGTCTAGGCCCTGCCAGTTCGTCAGCTCCGCCATATCACCCGGCAAACGCAAATAGGACAACCACGCAAAGACCAGGCTATCCACCGCGCAGAACGACCGCTCCTCAAACGGATCAAACACCGTCTGGGCATATGTCAAAAAATTAGGCGAATCCGGCATGGCCCTCCCATCAACTATGGTGCATTGGGGTCAGGTTACTTTGCACCAAAAAGGCGCCCGGGCCGTGTGGACCCGGACGCCTTCATTGTAGCTTTTCGCTCTAGCGAGCTTGATTTAGCAGGAGAAGTCGACGCTGTCGATGATGTCCTTGAGGGCCTTGGCGGAGGCGGTGAGCTCATGCTGCTCGTCATCGTTCAGCGGCACGGGGACGCGACAGACGACGCCGTCGCGGCCAACGACCGTCGGCATGGAGATGGCAAGATCGGACAGGCCATACTCGCCCACCATGAGCGAGGAGACGGGCAGAACGGTCTGCTCATCGCGCATGACGGCGGTGCAGATGCGCTTGACGGCCATGGCGACGCCATAGTAGGTGGCGTGCTTCTTCTCGATGATGGTGTAGGCGGAGTTCTTGACGTCCTCGGCGATGCGCTTCTCGGCAGCCTCATGCTCCAGATGACCGTGAAGCTCGCAGAAAGTGTTCAGCGGCACGCCGGCAACCTGAGCGCTGGACCAAGCGACAAACTCGGAGTCGCCGTGCTCACCCATGACGTAGGCCTGAACGTCGCGCGGATCGACCTCGACGTGGGCGCCGAGCATCTGCTGCAGACGACCGGTGTCGAGCACGGTGCCGGAGCCGATGACATGGCCCTCGGGCAGGCCGGACATCTTGATGGCGGCATAGGTCAGAACATCGACCGGGTTGGAGACGATGAGCAGAATGCCGTCGAAGCCGGACTTCTTAATCTCGGGAATAATGGACTTGAAGATGTTGACGTTCTTGTTGACCAGGTCCAGGCGGGTCTCGCCGGGCTTCTGGGCAGCGCCAGCGGTGACGACGATCATGGCGGCGTCGGCGACATCGGAATAATCGCCGGCATAGATCTTCATCGGCTCGGCAAACGTCATGCCGTGCGCGATATCCAGGGCCTCACCCTCGGCGCGGTTCTTGTCCACGTCGATGAGGACCATCTCGGAGAACAGACCACTCTGCATCAGAGCGAACGCCGAAGACGAACCGACGAAACCACAGCCGACAATAGCGACCTTCTTCTCGTTAACCATTACTTTCTCCCATCTCTCTCCACAAACAAGCCGCCCGGGAACGACCCAAGCGGCTTGCCGTAATCCCAATATAGCCAATCGGGACTTTGATTATGCGCCTATTCGCAGCCAAAAATCGACCGTTTACCGAAATTGTTTGCAGAATTCGTAAGATAACTGCCCGAAATCGGTTTCGAACTATTGACGCGTCTAAATGTCTTTTTAATACAGACCCGCCTCGCGAATAGCCTCGACAGCCAGAGCGATCTGCTCGGGTGGCAAAACCAGCGCCATGCGCACGTGTCCCTCGCCCGAAGGACCAAAGCTCGCGCCCGGCGTCACCACAACGCCGGCCTTCTCCATGAGCTCCTCGCAAAACGCCATGGAATCGGTGCGACCACCGGGAAGCTTGGCCCACACAAACATAGAGCCATGCGCGTTGGGACGCTCCCAACCCAGGCCCTCAAGACCGTCGCACAGGGCATCGCGGCGCTCCTGGTACTTCAGACGCTGCGCCTCGACCTCATCGCGCGGACCGTTCAGGCAGGCGATAGCAGCCTTCTGGATCGGGAAGAACATGCCAAAGTCGATCTGGCCGCGCAGCTTGGCAAAGGCAGAGACCACATCCTCGCGGCCGACCAAAAAGCCGATACGCGCACCGGTGACGTTAAACGACTTGGAGAGCGAGAAGAATTCCACGCCCACCTCGAGCGCACCGGGATACTGCAAGAAGCTGCCGCCCGGCTCGCCGTCGAACACGATGTCGGAGTACGCGTTGTCATGGACGATGAGCAGGTCGTGCTCGCGGGCGAAAGCGATGATCTCCTCGTAGACCTCGGGCGTGCCCACCGAGCCGACCGGGTTTGCGGGCAGCGACACGATCATGTACTTGGCACGATCGGCCACCTCGGGGTCGATACCCGCCACATAGGGCAGGTAATTATGCTCGGCAACCAACGGATAGTACTCGAGCTTGGCATCGGCGATCTTGGCACCCGCCTCAAAGACCGGGTAGCACGGATCGGGAACCAGAATGGTGTCACCCGGATCGAGCAGGGCCAGGCCCAAATGGCCCACGCCCTCCTGTGTGCCGTTGCACGACTGCACCATGGACGGCGTAATGCCCGAAACGCCAAAGCGACGCTCATAGTAATCGCATACGGCTTGCTTGAGCTCGGGCAGGTCGCGCAGGGCATACTTCCACATCTCGGGGTCCTGGGCCGCTTGCGTGAGCGCCTCGACCACGTGGTCGTACGGCTTAAAGTCGGGCGTGCCCACGCTCATGTTGTAAATGGTCTTGCCCTGAGCCTTCAGCGCAAGCAGTTTGTTGTTGAGCGAGGCGAAGACCTCCGCGCCAAAGCGGTCGAGACGCTGCGATGCCTGCATGGTGCCACCTTTCGATATGAAAAACGCGGCGCTCCGACAAGAGCGCCGCGCGATACGGGCCATCAGATTGCAAAAGTGTAACGCTTGCACCCGCTGTTTTGGTTCAATTTGGCAACCTTAGTCCATCGGATTGAGCGCGTCAATCTGGGCGAGCCACAGGCGCGAGCTGGCGTCACTCGGCATGCGCCAATCGCCGCGCGGGCTGAGCGTGACCGAACCCACCTTGGGGCCATCGGGCAGGCAGCTGCGCTTAAACTGCTGGGCAAAGAAGCGACGGTAGAACGTACGCAGCCACGTGTGAACGGTCTTGACGTCGTAGGCGCCCTCGAAGCTCTTGAGCGCCATGCGGTAGATCTTGCCCGGCTCAAAGCCAAAACGCAGCAGGTAGTAGAGGAAGTAGTCGTGCAGCTCGTACGGGCCCACCAAATCCTCAGTCTTCTGCGCAATCTCGCCGTCACCCGTGGGCGGCAGAAGCTCGGGGGACACCGGCGTATCGAGGATATCGAGCAAGACCTCGGCAATACACCCGCCAAAAACATCAGCGGCATAGCGCACCAGATGGCGCACAAGCGTCTTGGGCACGCTCGCGTTGACGGCGTACATGCTCATGTGGTCGCCGTTGTAGGTAGCCCAGCCGAGCGCCAGCTCCGACAGGTCGCCCGTGCCGATGACAAAACCGCCAGCCTGGTTGGCCAGATCCATCAGAATCTGCGTGCGCTCGCGGGCCTGACTGTTCTCGTAAGTCACGTCCTGCACGGCCGGATCGTGCTCGATGTCCTTAAAATGCTGCTCCACGGCTGCATGGATCGAGACTTCGCGGAAGCTCACGCCTAGGTCGCGAGCGAGCGACTCGGCATTCGACTTAGTGCGATGCGTCGTGCCAAAGCCGGGCATGGAAACCGCCGTGATACCCGTACGCGGCAGCCCCAGCGCATCGAAGGCACGCACGGTCACAAGCAGCGCCAGCGTGGAGTCCAGGCCGCCTGAAAGACCGATGACAGCCGCCTTGGTACCCGTATGGGCAAGACGGGTCTTGAGGCCCGCGGTCTGCAGGTCAAGGATGGTCTCGCAACGCTCGGCCAGGTCACCATGGTCGGCCGGAACAAAGGGCGCGCGGGGGAAGACACGGTCGATATCGCAGGCATCGCGCAGGACAGGCTCTTCGGCCAACACGCCCTCAAACGAAAACTCAACGGTCGTGGCCCCCGGCGCATCGTCTGCGCGGGTCCACGTCGTCGAGCGACGGCGCTCGGCAACCAGGCGGTCAAGGTCAACATCGGCGACGGCCATATCGCAGGTAAGCAGTTTAGTCGCGGCGAGCTTGGAGCCGTTTTCGTAGACGAGGTTCTCGCCCGCAAAGACCATGTCGGTCGTGGACTCGCCCTCGCTCGCATCTGCATAGGCATAGGCGCAGTACAGGCGCGCGCTTTGATTAGAGATAAGGCTGCGGCGGTAATCTGCCTTACCGATAATCTCGTCCGAGGCCGACGGGTTGAGAATCACCGTCGCACCGGCAAGCGCCATCTCGGTCGAAGGGGGCGCCGGCACCCACAGGTCCTCACAGACCTCAACGCCCAGCACCAGGTCCTCGGCGCCCTCATCACAGCAACGGTAGACAAGCCCCGAACCCAGCGGGACCGGACCCTGACCGGCAAATTCAACCCACACGGAATCCGCAGGCGCCGGAGCAAACCAACGACGCTCATAGAACTCGCCATAGTTGGGCAGATACTTCTTGGCCGTGAGGCCCAAAAGCTCGCCCGCGCAGCACACGGCGGCACAGTTGTAGATATTCTCGGCAACTGCAACGGGAAGGCCGATGGTAAAGACAATCGGCAGCTCGCGAGTTTCATCGAGAATATGTGCCAGTGCGGTCTCGCAGGCATGCAGTAATGTGCGGTTATGGAACAGATCGGCTGCGGTATAGCCAGTCAGATTAAGCTCGGGCAACACCAACGCACGAACGCCACACTCGGCAGCATCGCGAACAGCCGCCAGCACAACCTCTGCATTGCCCTCGACATCGGCAACGCGAATCTGCGGCGACGCCGCCGCCACACGCAAAAAGCCATCGTTCTTAACTTGACCGTTTAGAAAATCGTTCATGCGAGCTCCAACACATCCGTTTAGCCGCAACGAGCGGCGGCGATAAAGTCCGCCTCCATTGTACTGTCAAGTTCAATCAGCGCTGGTGGGGCAGACTCATGATAAAAATTGAAAAGAGAAGTCAGAATGGCGTTTAGCAGTA
>UQPJ01000003.1:0-62377 GCA_900543015.1 uncultured Collinsella sp. | reverse complement strand
GGCATCGACCTGCGCCGATGCCCCTAAAGTAGACACACATTTTGTCCTATAAGCCTTAATCGTCGTCAATCAATCTAGCCCTCAAACGACAGAAACCCCGGCAGCTCTTCGCAACTGCCGGGGTTTCCGCGGAAAAGGGGGACATGATCCTCGAGCGAACGGCAAAGGGGCAAACCATTTTCGCTCAACTGCTTTATGCCCCTCGCTCGCCGGCTTAATCGGCTCACGCCGCGCCCACACAAAGCCGCTACACCTGTGATGGAGCTATGAAGTGGTATCTATTGCCGGAGCGGGCTATGCCAAGGAGTGTCCCAGATTGCCGGCAGATAAGGAACGTCCCCAGGTGCCGGCCGCGGGCGTAACTTTTGTCCTGTTTAATACTCCGCTGGCCTAGATGCTCGTCATGTGCGCCCGTAAACGTGGGACAATAACGCTGTTGGTACCACAGACAAAGGATGTGCCTATGAACGCCCCCGTTGCCCAGCCCTGTCGGCAGCGCCGCCTGTTTGCGCGGTTCGCTTCCGTCTGCGCACTCGTCGCGCTTGCGTTGTTGCTGCTGCCTGCCGCCGCGCACGCCGACGGCTACTCCATGAGCCAAACCTACATCGGTGCCACGGTCGAGGCCGATGGCTCGCTGACCGTTGTCGAGGGACGCCAGTTCGATTTCGACGATGACATTAACGGCGTGTATTGGGATATCAATACAGGCTCTAACCAGCAAGGCGGCTCGGTGGTCGTCAATGTGCTGAGCGTCGAGGAAGACGACACTGCGTTTAACAAGGTCGACAGCGCAAATAAAGGCGACGACGGCGTTTACACGGTGGAACAGTCCGACGACGGCGTAAAGATTAAGGTGTTCAGCCCTCACGAGAGCGGCGACAGCGCAATCTACTACGTGAGTTATTCCATGACCGGTGCGGTTATGAACTGGGCCGATACCGCCGAGCTCTACTGGAAATTCGTCGGCGACGGCTGGTCGGCGGATTCCGATGACGTCGAGATGGAAGTCTACTTTGCAAATGCCGCTGCCGGGACGGCTGCCGTCAAGGGCGATAACTTCCGCGCATGGGGCCACGGCCCACTGACGGGCGACGTGTCGCTCGATGCGGACGAGCCCATGGTCACCTATACCATTCCCTGCGTGCATGAGGGCGAATTCGCCGAGGCACGCATCGCCTTCCCCAGCGACTGGGTGCCGCAGCTTGCCGTCTCGGGCGAAAAGCGCATGTCGACGATTCTGAGCGAAGAGAAGGAATGGGCCGACGAGGCCAACGCTCGCCGTGAGCACGCGCGTGCGGTTGCCGGCGCGATTGCCGTGGTGTGTGTTGTCGTGGCGGTTGCCTATACCGGTGTGATCGTGATGCTTAAGCTGCGCAGGCCCAAGCCCAAGCCGCTCTTCCAGGACGAGTACTTCCGCGATGTGCCCTCGGCCGACCATCCCGCGGTGCTTGCAGCTCTTATGAGCTGGAACGACGTGCCCGATCAGGCATATATCGCCACGCTTATGAAGCTCACCGACGACCGCGTGATCAAGCTGGAAGAAGCGACCGAGACCAAGAAGAAGGGTCTGCTCCGTCGCGAAAAAGAGGAGCAGACGTATCGCATCACAGTGACCGACGAGGCCTGGAAGGCTGCCAAGAAGGACGGCATCGATCGCGATGTGCTCAAGGTCTTCTTCGCCGGCGTTAAGCCCGATAAGGACGGAGTCCGTTCGCGCACGTTTAGCGAGCTGGAGGAGTACGCTAGCGAGCGCACCACATCTGTTGGCGACAAGCTCGAGGACTATCAGAGCACAGTTAAGGGCAAGCTGGAGGCGCGCGAGCTTATTGCATCGGATGGCACTATCGCGATGGTGGCCGGCCTGGTTCTCGGCATCATCATTGTCTTTGGCATTCTGGGCTCTCTGTTCTATACCGACTTTGCGGACGCCAACGTCGGTGCCGCTATGATCTCGATCCCCGTTACGATCGTGGGCTTTGTCCTGAGCTGCACCTTCCGCCGTTACACGCCGGAGGGCGCCGAGGTGGCGGCTCGCTGCAAGGCGCTCAAGCATTGGCTCGAGGATTTCACACGCCTAAAGGAAGCCGTCCCGGGCGATCTGGTGCTGTGGAACAAGCTGCTGGTGATGGGCGTTGCCCTGGGCGTTTCGAAAGAAGTGCTGCGACAGCTGGCCGAGGCCGTGCCTGCGGACCTGCGCAACAGCGACGATTTCTACGACAACTACCCCTGCTACTGGTGGTATTACCATCACTACGGCAACGAGTCCCCGCTCGATTCGTTCAACGATGTGTACCACGAGACCATCCGCGAGCTGGCTTCGAGCTCCGATAGCTCGAGCGGCGGCAGCGGCGGCGGCTTCTCTGGCGGCGGTGGTGGCGGCGCCGGCGGAGGCGGCGGCGGAACGTTCTAGTGAGCGCTTGCTTTGGGGTGGATCTTTCTGGGCGGTTGCCAGGGAAGATTCATCCCTTTTTTGTGCATCGAAACGGGTCAAACTTTCCGCTGAGGACCTTCGCGCAAGGGGCAGTGGACAAAAAATGCCAAATATGAGTACTGTTGCTGCGTTGGTCACATATGTTTGCACATAATAATGGGCTCCTAATGAGAGTACTTCTCATTAGGAGCCCATTTTATTAAACATTTGGGGAGTTACGTCAGCTCGTGCAGCTGGTCGTCATGCCTACAAGCATCAAAAATGCCCCAAATCGCTGCTACTAAAAAGGTAACAGTACTCATATTTGATGTTTTTTGACCACAGCTATTTGCAGATCACCAAGGCTACTCATTGGGGACAGACTTAAATGACTAGGTGTGGCTGCCTGGGCTAGGCTGTTAGGTCGAGTTCGTAGAGAAAGCTTTCACGCGGCATGTCGTGACGGCGCTCTTCGCGGTTGGCGCGGTGCGTGGCCGTGCGCTTAAAGCCGTGCAGCTCGTAGAACTTCCACGAGCAGTTGGAATCGGTATACAGGTGTGCGCTGGTCGCCCCGCACGAGGACAGATGTGAGATTGCGGCGTCGAGCAGCACCGATCCCACGCCCAGGCCGTGGACGTCAGGGTCGACGGCGAGCAGCGTGACCTCATTGTCATGCGGCAGTGGGCTTTTCTCGAGCAGGCGGTTGTTGGTTCGAATGGTGGCGCGCACAAACGAGAGATACTCGGCGCACGACTCGGGTTCTAGCTCACGCATCTGCGACAGCAGTGTACGCTCGGTATCCATCCAATGTTCCTTGACGGTGGCGCCGGAGCTCTGTCCCGCACGCGCGAGCGCAATGCCACGCGCCTGACCGTCGATGACGGCAACCTGCGAAAACGTCGATGACGAAAGGCAATAGGCGAGGTCGCACGCGGCCTCGAGGCGGTTGTACTCATCGTTATCCGAATTGTTATGCCAAAGCTGCTGCAGAATCAGTGCGATGGCGTCGAAATCTTCGGTATCAAACGGTCGGTAGAGAACCCGCGAGACCATGGTGCCTCTTTCTATTGCGGATACATATCGAGCACAGTTCTACCACGCCATTGGCATCTAATTATGGTGCCCCTGTGTTCCATGAACTCACCGTGCCCGATGCCGTGTCCATCCCCTTCGCTCGCAAACTTTTTCTGCACAGCCGTGCGTTGCGGGGTGCATCGATGCGCTCGATGCGCTACATTAAATCAGTATTTTCAATGCCGCTGCGCGAGCGCTGCAGATCGACGTATCACCGACTCACAGAGCACGGCGGCGTACCAGACAGGAGGACTGCATGGGATCTGATGTGAAGATCGCACGCGCGTTGATCTCGGTTACCGATAAGACGGGCGTCGTCGATTTCGCACGGACGCTGGTCGATGACTTTGGCGTCGAGATCATCTCTACGGGCGGCACGGCTCGTGCCATCGAGGACGCGGGCGTTCCCGTAACCCCCATCGAGGAGTTCACGGGCTATCCCGAGATGATGGACGGCCGCGTTAAGACCCTGCACCCCAAGGTTCACGGCGCGCTGCTGGCCCGCCGCGATTCCGAGCAGCACATGCAGGAGGCCGCTCAGCACGGCATTAAGCTGATTGACCTGGTCGTCGTCAACCTGTACGAGTTCGAGAAGACCGTTGCCAACCCCGAGGTCACCTTTGCGGATGCCATCGAGCACATCGACATCGGTGGCCCCTCCATGCTGCGCTCTGCCGCCAAGAACGCCGCGAGCGTTACCGTCATCTCCGACCCGGCCGACTACGACGCCGTCCTTGCCGAGATGCGCGAGACCGGCGGTTGCACCACGCTTTCCACCCGTCGTCGCCTGCAGGTGAAGGTCTACCAGACTACCGCCGCCTACGACACGGCTATCTCCCGTTGGCTCGCCGCCCAGGCAAGCGACGTGGCGGACACCTCTGCCAAGCTCGAGATCTCGCTGGAGAAGGTCGACGACCTGCGCTACGGCGAGAACCCGCAGCAGAAGGCCACGGTCTATCGCTTTGCCGAGGGCTGCGAGAACACCGCGAGCTCTCAGTTCCCGCTTGTGGGCTCCGAGCAGATCCAGGGCAAGCCGCTCAGCTACAACAACTATCTGGACGCCGATGCCGCCTGGAACCTGGTCCGAGAGTTCGACGAGCCGGCCTGCGTGATCCTCAAGCATCAGAACCCCTGCGGCTCCGCCGTTGCCGAGGACATCACGGCTGCCTACGACCGCGCCTTCGCCTGCGATCCCAAGAGCGCCTTCGGTGGCATCATCGCCTGCAACCGCGAGGTACCCTATGAGCTGGTTGAGCATTTCGCCGACCAGAACAAGCAGTTCGTCGAGGTTATCATCGCCCCGAGCTACACTGCCGAGGCGCTCGAGCGTATGGCCAAGCGCCCCAACCTGCGCGTGCTGGCGACCGGCGGCGTGGACCACGGCGCCCAGGTGGAGCTGCGCTCCATCGACGGCGGCATGCTGGTGCAGGAGGTCGACCACGTGACCGAGGATCCCGCGACCTTTACGTTCCCCACCGACCGCAAGCCCACCGACGCCGAGATGGCCGAGCTCGAGTTTGCCTGGAAGGTCTGCAAGGGCGTCAAGTCCAACGCCATCCTGGTCTCTAAGGGCAAGGCCGGCATTGGCATGGGCCCCGGCCAGCCCAACCGCGTGGATTCCGCGTTGCTGGCCTGCGAGCGTGCCGAGGACTTCTGCGAGCGCGAGGGCGTGGAGAAGGGCGGCTTTGCTTGCGCAAGCGACGCGTTCTTCCCGTTCCGCGACAACGTCGACGTGCTTGCCGCGCACGGCGTGACCTGCATCATTCAGCCCGGCGGCTCCAAGCGCGACGACGAGAGCATCCAGGCCTGCAACGAGCACAATATTGCTATGGTCTTCACGGGCGCCCGCCACTTTAGGCACTAAGTTTCGCCCTGGGACAAAATAATCTCTGCAAAAGACGGCCGCTCCGTTTGGAGGGCCGTCTTTTTGGTATAAGAGGACGGAATGACTAACACGAAAGGTATGACCATGCCCCAGATTGATGATGCCGAGCTGTTTGGCAATGCCGAGGATCAGCGTGCGTACGAGGACTTTTGCGCCAATCAGGAGGCGGTCGAGAAGTTCACGCTCGACAAGCCCGCGCTTGTCTGCCGTTGGCGCATGTCCAACAAAAAGGTGCCCATGCTCAACCGTCACATCCGTGCGCTGTCCGAGCGTCTGGTGCAGGGCGAACCGCTTACCCATAACATGCTCAGCTGGGCCAAGCAGCACGTTGAGTGGTCACTAGCCGAGGGCGATTACACCGCACACGACGGTGTGCTCATGCTGGTGATCGACATCAACGGCAACGCCGCCATGACAGTGGGGGAGTACGAGCCGCTCGCCGATACGTCGGCCAAGGCGCTGCGTGCCCGCTCCGCCGAGGCCCGCTCCGAAGCCGACGAGACCGGCGTGGCGCCCGAGCTGCTCGCCGCCGTCAACAACGGCGAGCTCGCCTTTGTGGCGCCGGCGGACGAGTGCCTGTGCGGCACGGCGACGCTCATCGAGCAGCTGGCCCAGACCAAGGGCATCCCGGTCACGCGCGTAGATATTCCCGCGCAGCTTAAGGGCGCGCTGTTCCTGGTGAGCGACGAGCACGGCGTGGTCCCCGCAACCGAGACGGACGCCGCCGAGGCCGACGCCGCCACGGTCGCCTTCTTCGCCGACGGCTACGAAAAGCTCCGTGCCCGCCGTTCCTAACCTCAAGGTGGGGTGGGCTTACTGAAGCGAGCGAGCGCGTTCGATGGCGTAGGCGAGCGACAGCTGCTCCATCTCCGGGGCGCATTTGTAGCTCAGTCCGGTGAGAGCCGTCACCTTATCGAGGCGATATCGAATCGTGTTCGGGTGCTGGCCAGTCTGCTTGGCGGTTCGCTCGATACGTCGGTCGTTCTCGATGAATGCGGCGAGCGTGGATTCCAGCTCGCTGCCATGCTCACTGTCGTGCTCGCGTATCGGCGAGAGAATCGCCTCCGAGAACGATCGCATCTCCGGGGTTTCCGCAAAAGGCATCACGGTTCTCAGGATGCCGAGCTGCGTATAGCGGACGGGACCCTCGGCTCGTTGACAAGATAGGCGCTGTGCGTAAATCGCCTGCGAGATCGCCTGCGCCACCGCCTCGTCTCCAAACAGAATATCGCTGATGCCGAGCCCTTCCGCTCCGCCATCGATGCCGCTAGCCTCGATGAGCTCCGTGAGCGCCTGCACGATTCGCTCCACATCGAGCGTCTGCTCCGAGTCGCTTGTCGCTACGAATAGCAATCCTCCGTCATAGGGTGCCAGCATGTTGTGGCATCCGGCGAGGGTCGATTTTGCACAGAGACGTTCGATTTGCAAAAACGTGCGCGGGTCGAGGGACTCTGCAAACGATGCGAACAGGGCGACCGCTTCGTCCAGAAATGACGGGTTGAGGCCTCGGATGCGTCGGCAGATGGACTCGGGCGATACGTCTGTCCTCAGGGCATCGATCTCGCGCTGTGCGAAGTCGATGGACGCGAGCTGCTCGATATGCCGTTTGACCTCGTAGATGACGCTGTCAAAGAACAGTGAGTCGTCGGTCGTGAGAAAGACCGGGTAGTGCCGCGCGTTGGCGTAGCGGATGGCTTGGTCGGGAATCGGGATGTGCAGGACGTTTTTGATGATGAGACCGCTCGTTCCCTTGGCGACGAGGTATTTCACGGCTTCAGTGATGAGGTACGGGTCGTCCTTCGCATAGAGGAAGGTGCTGAGGACGATCTCGTCTGAGCTGAAGTTGACGCGCTGGTACTTGTTCTTGAGGCCGGGCATGAGTTCATAATCGAGGATCCCGACGCCGGAGACGGCACGCGAGATGCCATCGCTGCCGGCGATTAGACGGACCGACCCCTCATATTCCCGTGAGAAGTCCGAGACGGTGTATAGCATCAACATCACCCTGTAAATCACTACAATAAATACCGGCATAAAAAGGATAATCGCACATCCGTATGCCGTTGATGCGAGAAATAGTTCAAATATCTGCTGATAGAGCAAAAAATCAGATTAAGAATTGTTGTAGATTCCAACAAAAAATGATCCTTGGCGGCATCGTTACTAAACCGTACAGTGAAGCAACGTAAAGCTTTCGCTGAAAGGAGCGATGATGGGGCAGATGGTGGTGCTTTCGGCCGAGGAAGTTTCCAAGGTGCTGACGATCGAGGATGCAATCGCTGCCGTGGAGGAGGCATATCGCCAGAAGGCAACGGGCAAGGGTGTTGCGTGGCCGATGGTATATGAGCAGTTCAAACCCGGCGTGGCCGATATGGATATCCGCTCGGGCGAGTTGGCGGGAAGCGGCCTCTTCGGCCTGAAGCTCACTGCCTGGCTCTCTCAGAATCCCAAAAAGGGGCTCCCCGAGATCTTTGGCACTACGCTGCTGTGCGACAACGCGACGGGCGAGCCGTTGGCGCTGCTCAATGCCTCCGCCGTCACTGGACTTCGCACCGGTGCTGCCGCTGCGCTCGGCGCCAAGTGGCTGGCTCGGGCGGATGCGTCCAAACTGCTTGTTGCGGGTGCCGGCCACATGAGCACCTATATGGTGGCGGGCGTGCTCGCCGCCTGTCCCAAAGTGAGCGAGGTCAAGGTGTGGGAGCCGGTTTCCGATGCCGCGCCCGAGGCTCGCGTCGAGCGCATGCGAGACGAGGTCGCCCATATCTTGGGCGCTTGCGAGCATGCTCGCGAGGCATCCACCTATTCCATCGAGGCGACGGCCGACGGCCAAGGCGCCGCGGCAGAGGTCGACATCATCGTGACGATCACGCCTGCGACCAAGCCCATCATCCCCGATGCATGGGTGCGCCCCGGTGCGCATATCTCCTGCGTCGGTGCCGACATGCCCGGCAAGCAGGAGCTCGCCTCGGCGCTTGTCGCCCGTGCCGCTGTTTACGTCGACGACCGCGAGCAATCGGTCGCGTCCGGCGAGCTGGAGATTCCGGTTGCCGAGGGTGCCATCACACCCGAGGACATCAAAGCGGAGCTCGGCGAAGTCATCGCCGGCACGGCTACGGGGCGTTCGGATGACGAGCAGGTGACGGTGTTCGATACGTCGGGCATCGCCGTTCAAGACCTTTCGGCATCGAAAATTGCCTACGACCGCGCCGTCGAGGCGGGGCTGGGCACCGTGGTGGAACTGTAAGAAAGTCAAGGAAAGGAAACGACAATGCAGATCAAGGATTTCGCCGTCGAGCAGTGGATGAACGAGTGGGAGACCAAGTGCACCCACAACGTTGCGGAGACGTGCGTCTACTCCCTCACGCTCGACCAGCTGTTCGAGCTTACGAACACCGACAAGAAGGCGTGGCTCGATAGCCTGTGCTCGCGCCGATTCACCTACGGAGACATCGAGGGACAGCCCGGCTTCCTCGAGGGGGTCGCGCGTCTCTATAAGACGGTCGAGCCCGGGCATATCGTGCCCACGCACGGCGCGACCGGCGCCAACTCCCTGGTTATTTCCACGCTCGTCGAACCGGGCGATCATGTAGTCTCCGTCAAGCCCACCTACCAGCAGCTTTATTCGATTCCCGAGATGTGCGGTGCGAAGGTCGATATCCTTCAGCTCGATCGCAAGAACGGTTACCACGTCGACGTCGACGCACTCGATGCCTTGGTGACCGACGATACCAAGCTCATCTGCATCAATAACCCGGACAACCCCACGGGCGCCCTGCTCGACGCCGATACGCTCAAGGCGATTGTCGAGGTCGCACGCAAACACGACGCGTGGCTGCTCTGCGACGAGGTCTATCGTCTGCTTACTCAGACGGATGAGTACGCCGAGTCCGTGGTCGACCTGTACGACAAGGCCGTCGCCACCGCATCCATGTCCAAGGTCTGGTCGTTCGCCGGCCTGCGTCTGGGCTGGGCGGTCACCAAGAGCCCGGAGCTCCGTCGCGCGCTGCTCTCGCATCGCGACTACAACCTGATTTCCGCCGGCATATTCAGCGAGTCGGTGGCGGAGCTGATTCTGGGCAACGCTTCCGTGATCCTTGAGCGCAGCCGTCGCATCGTCCGTCAGAACCTTGCTGTTCTGGAGAAGTGGGTCGAGAGCGAGCCGCACCTGTCGTTCGTCAAGCCCGAGGCGGGTAGCACCGCGCTCGTGTATTACGACTACGACATTGACTCCAGGACGTTCTGCACCGACATGATTAAGAAGTCCGGCGCACTCGTCACCCCGGGCGATTGCTTCGAGGAGCCCAAGAGCATGCGCATTGGCTATGCATACTCCGATAATACCGACGACCTGCAGAAGGGCCTGGATGCTATCTCCGCGTACATGCGTACGCTCGAGTAGAGGCTCGAGGTCGAAGCGATGGGGCCGATCGGTTTAGGACCGGTCGGCCCCTATTTTCTCTTAAGGCTACCGAACACTTTTGTCATATTAGGTGCCCACGGGGTCGCATCGCTGCGACGCCGTGGGCATAATGGTGTGGAAAGTGCAAGTTACGAGAAACGGGAGGACACATGGCGCTGATTTATGTCGTTGAGGACGACGAGCCCATTCGTCGTGAGCTTGTCGACATCCTTGCCCGCGCCGGGTTTGAAATCGAGGCCTGCGAATCGTTCGAGCATGTCTCGCGCGATATTCTCGCCGCCGCGCCCGACCTGGTGCTGCTCGACCTCACGCTTCCCGTCAAGGACGGCCAGCATATCTGCCACGAGGTTCGCCGCGAATCCGAGGTCCCCATCATCGTCCTCACCTCGCGCACGACCGAGATCGACGAGGTCATGGCCATGACGCTCGGCGCGGACGACTTTGTGCCCAAGCCCTACAGCGCGCGCGTGCTCGTGGCTCGTATCAATGCCCTGCTGCGCCGCACCACGGCTGCCGGTGAGCGCAGCACGCTCGTCCACAAGGGACTGGAACTCGACCTCGCTCGCTCCACGGTCATCAACATGCAAACCGGCACCAGTACCGAGCTCACCAAAAACGAGCTGCGTATCCTCTCGCTGCTCTTGGGTCGCGCGGGCAAGATTGTCTCGCGCTCGGCCATCATGCAGGACCTGTGGGACTCCGACGCCTTCGTGGACGACAACACGCTTACCGTCAACATCAACCGCCTGCGCACCACGCTCGAAAAAATCGGTATCAAGGGGTATTTGACGACGCACCGCGGCCAGGGCTATTCGGTCTAGGGGCCGGCTATGTCGTTTGCCAAATTCTTCAAAGATGCGCTGCTTCCCGTCGCCGTGTGGACGTGCGGCGTGCTGCTGAGCTGCTTTGTACTGACGGTCGCCGGCGCACCCGTTTCTATCGTGGTCGTGGCGGTCGGCGTGTCCTTTATCTTTGGTATGCTCGGCATCGTGATCGAGTACGCGCGCCGTCGTCGTTTTCTGCGCCAGCTGGAGCGTGCGGTAGGGGAGCTCGAGAGTCCCGCATGGGTGCAGGAGATGGTGCAATGTCCGACCTATGCCGAGGGCGAGCTCGAGTACGAGGTCTTGCGCCGGGTGGGCAAAGCCGCTTGCGACGAGGTTGCCGAAGGCAGGCGCCAGACCGATGACTATCGCGACTATATCGAGAGCTGGGTCCACGAGGCCAAGCTGCCTCTGGCGGCAGCCCATCTGATTTTGGAAAACCTGGACGGCAGCGAAGACGACCTGTCGCGTGTGGATGACCTGGGTCGCGAGCTGGCTCGCGTTGAGCGCTATATCGACCAGGCACTGTACTACGCGCGCTCGGAAGTCGTGGAGCGCGATTACCTGATTCGCCGTTGGGATCTTAAGACCCTGGTGACGGGTGCGATTAAGGCCAACGCGCGCGAGCTCATTGCGGCGCACGTGGCTCCGGTGTGCGAGAACCTTGACTTCGAGGTCTTTACCGACGAAAAATGGCTCGAATTTATCCTGGGCCAGCTCATTCAGAACAGCATTAAATATGCGCGCGAGGACGGCGCGAAGATTGTGTTTTCGGGCGCGTTGCTGGACGAGGGCCTGGCGAGCGAGCGCATCGAGCTCACCGTTGCCGATAACGGCTGCGGCGTGTGTGCGGCTGACCTGCCACGCGTGTTCGAGAAGGGCTTTACCGGCGACAACGGTCGCACCACCAAGCGCGCAACGGGTATCGGCCTCTACCTGGTGGCGCGCCTGTGCTCCAAGATGGGCATCGACGTCACCGCGGCATCCAACTCCGGAGAAGGCTTTGTCGTAACGTTTGCCTTCTCAACGAACAAGTTCCAATACTTTGAGTAGCCGGGCCGTCTTGCGGTGCGGACGGCTATGTTCCCGAACGTGAACTTAGCTAAGGCAACTGGCGCTATGTTCCCGAACGTGAACATAACTATGAGGCTCAAATGGATCTCCCAAAACAAAAACGTGCAGCCCAAACAAAACGTGCCACCCCAAACGGGGCGGCACGCCATCTTTTATCAGCCAACTCGCTGAAGTAAGGCTGCGAAGGCCGCGGGGCCGGGAGGGGTTTCCTAAGGGCACATCCCGCAGCCGCAACGCGGCGAGGACGTGCCCGTGGAAACCCCGCAGGCCCCGCGGCCGGTGGGAGCAACGCTACTTCACGACCAAAATGTCGCAGTCGGTGTTGCGCAGCAGGAACGTCGAAATCGAACCCAGCAGCGCATACTTGATCGAGGACAGGCCGCGAGCGCCGCAGAGCACCAGGTCGGGCTTGACCACGTCGAGCATCTCGTCTTTGAGCGTCTCACGAATACGGCCGGCGCGAATCATGACTTCGACCTCGGGAATGTCGGGATTGGCCTTGGCCTCTTCGAGCTGCTTGGCGATGGAGTTCTTAAATGCCTCCTCTAGGCCGTTGACCAGATCGACCGGATAGGAACCGGCGCTCTCGAGCGCCGTGGAATCGATAACGTGGCCGATGATTAGCTTGGCGCCGTTGTTCGCGGCGACCTTGATGGCGCGTGCGAGCACAAAATCCTGCTGTTCAGTACCGTCGAGTGAAACAAATACCTTGGTGTAGCCCTCGTTCATGGTTTCCTCCTTGGTCTATCGCACGGGCACGGGGCTCGTGCATCGGGCGGGCGCGGGCGCGTTGGCCGCCGGACACTTTATCTTGTTGCAGTTATACCCAAGGATTTGGGTTTGACCGCTCGCAATTCTGTGAACGGGCGAGTTTTTTGGTAAGGGTAGGCGCAGGCGCGCCGCCAACGGTTGATAATGGGACATCGCCCGCACCGTCCGCAGAACAATATCGGCGGGTGTCTAACGAGGGGGTTCCTTTGGATATTATCGAGCTTCTAAAATCTGCCTTCATGGGCCTGGTCGAGGGCATCACCGAATGGCTGCCCGTTTCGTCGACGGGCCACATGATCTTGGTGGACGAGTTCGTCAAGATGAACGTGAGCGAGACGTTCTGGAACATGTTCCTGGTCGTGATTCAGCTCGGCGCCATTCTGGCCGTCTGCGTGCTGTTTTTCCACGAGCTCAACCCGTTCTCGCCCAGCAAGGGCAAGGAGGGCCGTCGCGACACCTGGGTGCTGTGGGGCAAGATTGTGCTCGGTTGCATTCCTGCGGCGGCGATCGGCCTGCCGCTCAACGACTGGATGGAGGAGCATTTCTACAATGCTCCCGTCGTGGCGCTGGCGCTCATTGTGTACGGCGTGCTGTTTATCGTGATCGAGAACTGGCGCGCGAGCAAGCGCGAGGAAATGACCGTTGCCGGTTCGTTTGGTTCGCGTGCTGTGGTGTCGGGTGAACGTCCCGCCGGTGCGCACTTTGCGGCGCCCGCCACGGCTACCGCTGAGGATGAGGACGATGATGAGAACCTGGACTTTGGCTCCATCGCCACGCTCGAGGACCTCAGCTGGAAGACTGCGCTGGGTATCGGCTGCTTCCAGGTGCTTTCACTGGTGCCTGGTACGTCTCGCTCCGGTTCTACCATCATCGGCGGCCTGCTGCTGGGCTGCACGCGCTCGGTGGCGTCTAAGTTCACGTTCTTCCTGGCTATTCCCGTTATGTTTGGCGCAAGTGCGCTCAAGCTGGTCAAGTACTTTATTAAGGGCGGTACTTTCGGCACCAACGAGATCGCCATCTTGGGCGTGGGCTGCGTCGTCGCCTTTGTGGTGTCGCTCATCGCCATCAAGTGGCTCATGGGCTTCGTCCGCCGTCACGACTTTAAGTGCTTCGGCGTCTACCGCATCATCCTGGGCATCGTGGTGCTCGCATACTTCTTTGTCCTGGAGCCGATGCTCGGCCTCTAACTTAGTCGACGCTGCGCGGCGGCCAGGGCGACAACTTGTCATTCAAAGGGGGTGGCATGACCAAAAGGTCTATGCCGCCCCCTTTTCATGCCAATTTGTTCGCCCTGACCGTCGCTCGCTGCTGCTGCCATGACATCGGCGGTTTCGTGATTGTCAATAGATTGGTGCAAAGTAACCTGACCCCATTGCGCCAAATCCGCTGGGGCGGGCCTGACGGCGGCGCACGGAGTCGTGGTGTGATTTGCGTCGGTGTCCGCGCGGCTCGGTATACTGGTACGGCTCAAACTATGGCGCTGCCCGCAGGCGCGCCGTCCGTCAGATGAGGAGTCGCCCATGACCCAGCCCCTGCCCTGGGAAAAGAATGCTGCGGTACCCGTGCCGCCCGCGCCGGAGCCCGTGCCGCTCGATACGTACACCGCCCCCGCCGCGCCGGAGCCCGAGCTCGTTCCGCTCGACATCTACGACGCCCCGGCTCCGGCGCCCAAGCCCACCAAGCCGCTCGTCGATATCGATAGCCTGAACCCCGCCCAGCGCGAGGCGGTCCTGTCCACCGAGGGCCCGCTGCTGGTGCTCGCCGGCGCCGGCTCGGGCAAGACCCGCGTCTTGACCTTCCGCATCGCACATATGCTTGGCGACCTGGGTGTTAAGCCTTGGCAGGTTCTTGCCATTACGTTTACCAACAAGGCTGCGGCCGAGATGCGCGAGCGTCTGGCGGCGCTCATCCCCAGCGGCACCCGCGGCATGTGGGTGTGCACCTTCCATGCCATGTGCGTGCGCATGCTGCGCGAGGACGCCGACCTGCTGGGCTACACCGGTCAGTTCACCATCTACGACGACGATGACTCAAAGCGCATGGTGCGTGACATTATGCAGGCGCTCGGCATCGAGCAAAAGCAGTTCCCCATCAACATGATCCGCAGCAAGATCAGCTCGGCCAAAAACGCCATGATCGGGCCCGAGGACATGCTCAAGAGCGCCGATAGCCCCAACGACAAAAAGGCCGCGCAGGTCTACCTGGAGCTGGAGCGCCGCCTGCGCGCCGCCAACGCGATGGACTTTGACGACCTGCTCGTGCGCACGCTCGAGCTGCTGCGCACCCGTCCCGAGGTGCTCGACAAGTACCAGGAGCGCTTCCGCTATATTAGCGTCGACGAGTATCAGGACACCAACCACGTCCAGTACGAGATCGCCAACCTGCTGGCCGCCAAGTACCAAAACCTCATGGTCGTGGGCGACGACGACCAGTCCATTTATAGCTGGCGTGGCGCCGACATCACCAATATCCTGGACTTCGAGAAGGACTTTAAAGACTGCAAGACCGTCAAGCTGGAGCAGAACTACCGCTCCACGGGTCATATCCTGAGCGCCGCCAACGCCGTGGTGCGCCACAACTCGCAGCGCAAGGACAAGCGCCTGTTTACGGCCGAGGGCGACGGCGAGAAGATCCAGGCTTTCCAGGCGAGCGATGAGCGCGACGAGGGTCGCTGGATTGCCGGTGAGATCGAAAAGTTGCACTCCAAGGGTACGAGCTACGACGACATCGCCGTGTTCTATCGCACCAACGCCCAGTCGCGTATCCTCGAAGATATGTTCCTGCGCGCGGGCGTGCCCTACAAGATCGTCGGCGGCACGCGATTCTTCGACCGCGCCGAGATCCGCGACGTCATGGCCTACCTCAAGATGATCGTGAACCCGGCCGACGAGATGAGCGTCAAGCGTGTCATCAACACGCCACGTCGCGGCATCGGCTCCACCTCGATCCAAAAGATTGAGCAGCTGGCGCGCGACAACCGTTGCTCGTTCTTCCAAGCCTGCGAGATCGCGTGCGCCGAGACGGGCATGTTTAGCGCCAAGGTGCGCAATGGCCTGTCGAGCTTTGTGTCGCTGGTGCGCGAGGGCCGCCGCATGGACGGCGAGCTCAAGGACGTTGTCGAGATGATTGTTGACAAGACGGGCCTGCTGCAGGCCTTCCGCGCCGAGGGCACCATGGAGTCCGAGAGCCGCGCTGAGAACATCCAGGAATTCCTGGGCGTCGCCGCCGAATTTGAGGAGACGCACGAGGATATCGAGGGTACGCTCGAGAGCTTGGAAGAGCTGCGCGCGGCTGGCGTTGCCGATGTGCCGGCCGGCGCTGAGCCCAAGCCCGTCGTGGTGAGCGCACCTGCGCCCGAGCCGGGACCGTCCGCACCTGTGTCCTCGTTTGAGGCGCTCGTTGGCGCGCGTGATGCCGCAGGTTCCAATCCGCTCGATAGCTTGGCCGCTCCGGCGCTCTCGCCGCAGGATGCCCTGGCCGCCGCCATCGCGGGCAACGCGTATGCCGCGCCGACGGAGATGCCGGCGGGTGCCGTGCATGCCGACGAGATTGAGCGCACCTACGGTCCGCTCACCTGTAAGGCACTGCCGGCACTCATGGAGTGGCTGGCCCTGCGCTCCGACTTGGATTCTCTGGCCGGCGAGACGCATGCCATCACCATGATGACCATCCACTCCGCCAAGGGCCTGGAGTTCCCGGCGGTGTTCGTGGCCGGTATGGAGGAGGGCATCTTCCCACACGTGCATGACTTTGGCGGCAGCGATGATCCGGGCAAGCTCGAGGAGGAGCGTCGTCTGGCCTACGTCGCCATCACGCGTGCCCGTAAGCGCCTGTTCCTGACCTATGCGGCCACGCGTCGCACCTACGGCTCGACCTCTGCCAACCCGCGCTCGCGCTTCCTCAACGAGATTCCGTTTGAGGATATCGAGTTTAGCGGCATCGGTTCTGCCGGTTTTGAGGGCACGGGCTGGGAGAAGCGCGGCGACCGTCACGGCACCTTTGGATCGGGCATGGGCTCGGATATGTACGGCGGCAAGGTGTTTGGCTCGCATACGCGCTCGACGGGCGGTTCCGGTTCGCGCGGCGGGTCGAGCTTTGACGACTTCTTTGGCGGCAGCAGCTATGGGACCGAGCGCCATCGTGGGGTTTCGCCTGACGCCGGCCGCGTTGCCTCGACCTTTGGCTCGGGCGCGCCGCGAGCCAAAAAGCCGTCGTCCAGGGTGTCCCCGACGGTGGAGCGCAAGGTCGATCGCACCAGCGCGTCGCAGGACTTTGCCGCGGGCGATACCGTGAGTCACAAGACCTTTGGCACGGGTACCGTTATCAGCGTCGCGGGCGACATGATCGAGGTACAGTTCGAAAAGACCGGCCAGACCAAAAAGCTCATGAAGGGCTTTGCGCCTATAGTGAAACTGACCTAGGCGGCTTTCCCAGGCACGGCACCTCGGCCTTCAATCGTCGGGCATGACCTCAAGGTCTATGCCCTCCTCTTTCAGGCCGATCTGCCGCACCTGGAAAACCCGTACATCCGGCTAGGCGGGCGCGCCGGGGGCTTTGGTCGCCTGCTCGGACAGTCCTGCTCGCACGGAGAGCACATTAAGTGCTCTCCGGCTCGTGCGGAACTCGCGACCGATGTTGCCCTATACGCCCACCCAGGTCCTCAGGTGACGTTGCTTGCGAACGTCGCTCTGCTCGTTCGCTTTTTGGTCTGGAGAGCCGGGTGGGCTGAGAAATAGATACGAGTAGGGGCTCCCCCGTATTTGAGCGGGGGAGCCCCTTGTTTCGTTTTGGTTGTTGTTGCGACCTAGAGGTGGCTGATGATCAGTTCCATTTTGCCTTCTAGTTCGATCTGGTCCACGGTGCTCGGGGCCAGCAGGTGGCTGCCCTTGTGAACGGGCTCGCCGCACACGGTGCCCTCGCCGTCGATGACCGACAGGCACATGAAGGGCCAGCGCTGCTCCAAGGTCTTGCTGCCGTTGACGCGCACGCGATCGACGGTGTAGCAGGAGTTAGACTCGAGCTCGGTCACGCCGTCGATTTCGGGCGCGGTCACGGTGCCGTCGGTCGGTGCCTGAACATCAAAGTCGATGCAGTCGAGGCTCTGCTCAATATGCAGCGGGCGCAGCTTGCCGTCGGTGCCGGGGCGGTCGTAGTCGTACAGGCGATACGTCACGTCGCTCGACTGCTGCGTCTCCAAAATGAGCGTACCGGTTTTGATGGCGTGCACGGTGCCGGAGTCGATTTGGAAAAAGTCGCCCTTGTGAATCGGCAGCACGTTGAGCATCTCGTCCCAGCGGCCGTCCTCGATCATCTGCGCGGCCTCGGCGCGGTCGTGCGCGCGCTGGCCGACGATGATCGTGGCACCGGGCTCGCAATCAAGCACGTACCAGCACTCGGTCTTGCCCAGGCTTCCGTTCTCGTGCTCGGCGGCGTACTCGTCGTTGGGGTGAATCTGGATCGAAAGGTCGTCCTTGGCGTCCAGAATCTTGATGAGCAGCGGGAACTCCTTGCCCTCGCAATTGCCAAAGAGCTCGCGGTGCTCGGCCCACAGCCACGAAAGCGTGTGGCCTGTATACGGGCCCTCCGCAATCTGGCAGTCGCCGTTGGGATGGGCCGAGATGGCCCAGCACTCACCGATGGGACCCTCGGGAATGTCGTAGCCAAACACGGTCTCCAGCTGGCGGCCGCCCCAGATCTTCTCGTGGAAGATTGGCGTGAGTTTAATCAAATCGGACATGTGCATACTCCCATAAGGTTGTGCGGGTGCCGCGTAGGACAGCTCAAAACGAGCACCCACCGGATTACAAAACTAGGCCAGCGTTACGTTGTGCAGCTCAAAGCGGTCGCCTACGTTGTGCGAGACAGAATATTCAAACGCGGTGCCGCTATCCAAGAAGCCAATCTGGTTGAGTTCGAGCAGGGGAGAGCCGGGTTTGGTATCCAGGCGCTCAGCCTCTTCTTCAGTTGCCGCGACAGCGCGAATGGTACGGTGGAAACTCGAGATCTTGAGTCCGCACTGCTCGCGGATGAAGCTGTAGACCGATGCGTACAGGTCTTTTTTCTTAAGACCCGGAATCAGCTCGAGTGGCATATAGGTGTACTCAATAACGATGGGCTGACCATCGACCTCGCGTACGCGCACGATGTGATAGGCAAAGTCGTCTTCGGCCATTCCCAGCTGGGTCGCAACCTCTGCCGGCGGATTGACGATCGAGAAATCGTAGACCACCGAGGTTACCTTCTCCCCGCGGTGCTCATACGAAAAACCCTGGGCGCGGTCATTCTTGCCCTGGAAAAATGCCTGGTCGGGAAGACCCGCCGTGTCCTTAACGTAGGTGCCCGATCCGCGCCGGCTGGTAACAAGACCTTCATCGGTAATCTGCTCAATAGCACGTTTGACGGTGATTTTGGAAACGCTATAGATCTCGCAGAACTCAACGACGGTGGGTAGCTTGTCGCCCGGTTTAAGAACGCCGTCCTCGATGCTTCGGCGGATATCCGCAGCTATCGCCTCATATTTGGGAATCATGGAACCTCCTTTCCAGCTTGATTGAGTATAAAAAAAGTATAGTCCACGCCTAAGCATCCCTATTGCGTTTTTGAAAAGTTCGAGAAAGATATAATTAAAAAACGCTTCTCTCTATCAACTAGAGCGCTCTAAATGAATATGCATTCGAATAATGTGGTATTGAGCAAATTGATCGGCTCGAAGATGGGGTTGGGCCGTTTTGCCGCCCAGCGAACCGAATCTCATGCCTTGCGTTTTCCCAGATAAAACCTGCCAAAACAAACCTGTCCCTTTTTGGTAGGTTTTTGCCTTGGGAGCGGTACCATACAGGCAATGTTTAAACGAGAAAGGCGGGCTCCCATGGAACCTAAGCAGTATTACATCGGCATTGACGTCGGCGGCACTTCGGTTAAGGAGGGCCTGTTCGACGAGGACGGCAACCTGCTGGCCAAGGCCAGCGTGCCCACGCCTCCCATCGTTGACGCCGCGGGCTTTGCCGCGGTGACCGAGGCTATCGACCAGGTGGTCGCCAAGGCTCAGATTCCGCGCGCCTTTGTGGCGGGCATTGGCCTGGCAGTTCCGTGCCCCATCCCGGCATCGGGCGATGCCAAGGTCAAGGCCAACATTGCCATTAACCTGCCCGAGCTTAGGATCGCCATTCAGGAGCACTGCCCCGACGCGGTCGTTAAGTACGAGAACGATGCCAACGCTGCTGCCATGGGCGAGGCCTGGCTCGGCTCTGCCAAGGGCGTACAGAACGTGGTGATGGTCACTATCGGTACCGGCGTGGGCGGCGGCGTTATCGTTAACGGCGACGTGGTATCAGGCGTTGTGGGCGCCGGCGGCGAGATTGGCCATATGTGCCTGAACCCCGACGAGGAGCGCACCTGCGGCTGCGGCGGCCATGGCCATCTGGAGCAGTATTCCAGCGCCACCGGCGTGGTGAGCAACTACCTTGCCGAGTGCAAGAAGGCAGGCGTCGAGCCCATCGAGCTCACCGGTCCCTCCGATTCCAAGGACGTGTTCCAGGCCTGCCGCGAGGGCGACAAGCTCGCGCTTGCCGCGGCCGATACCATGGCCGACTATCTCGGTCGCGCCCTGGCGCTTATTGCCAACGTGGTCGATCCCGAGATGTTCCTCATCGGCGGCGGCGCATCCGCCTCGGCCGATGTCTACCTCGACAAGGTCCGCGAGCACTTTAAGCAGTACGCGCTTTCTGCCTCGCGCGAGACGCCCATCAAGGTCGCTTCGCTCGGAAACGACGCCGGCATCATCGGTGCCGCCTACGTAGCCCTGCGCGCCGCCGGTAAATAGCTGGTGCGGGGGCAGGTGGTGAAAGGGGGACAGGCTTCGTCCCCGACCTCGCCTCAGCGCTTGCCCCAAATTGTGCCGCGACCCTTCCGTCTCATAAGGTTCGGCGTCAGCGTGCTACCATAGCTACGTCCAAGTACACATATCAAGTGGAGGATATCCATGGCAAACGTTCTTGTCTTTGGTCACCAGAACCCCGATAACGACGCCATCATGAGCGCCGTCGTCCTGTCCCAGCTGCTCAACCAGGTTGAGTATGCCGGCAACACCTACGAGGCCTGCGCCCTTGGTCAGCTTCCGGCCGAGTCCGCCAAGCTGCTTGCCGACGCCGGCATTGCCGAGCCCCGCGTGATCGAGTCCGTCGAGGCCGGCCAGCTCGTCGTCCTCACCGACCACAACGAGTCCGCCCAGTCTGTCGCCGGCCTTAAGGACGCCACGGTCTTTGGCGTCATCGATCATCACCGCATCGGCGATTTCGAGACCGCCGGCCCGCTGCACTACATCTGCCTGCCCTGGGGTTCCAGCTGCACCATCGTCACCAAGCTCGCCGGCGTGCTCGGCGTTGAGCTTTCCGACGTCCAGGCCAAGCTGCTGCTCTCGGCCATGATGACCGACACGCTCATGCTCAAGAGTCCCACCACCACCGATGTCGACCGCGCTGTCGCCGCCAAGCTCGGCGAGCAGGTGGGTGTCGACTCGGTCAAGTTTGGCATGGAGGTCTTCCTCACCCGTCCGTCCGGCTCCTTCACCGCAGCCGAGATGGTCGGCAACGACATCAAGATGTTCGAGCCCGCCGGCAAGAAGCTGCTCATCGGCCAGTACGAGACCGTCGACAAGAGTCGTGCGCTCGGCATGATCGACGAGATTCGCGAGGCCATGCGTGCCTACGCCGCCGAGAAGGGTGCCGATGGCATTGTCCTGTGCATCACCGACATCATGGAGGAGGGCTCGCAGGTCCTGCTCGAGGGCGAGACCGAGGCCGCTCAGAAGGGCCTGGGCATTGCCGACGAGCACGACGGCGTCTGGATGCCGGGTGTCCTCTCCCGTAAGAAGCAGGTCGCTGCCCCCATCATGGCCGCCTGCTAGGTTTAGTTGACCAAACGCCACGACCGGATCGCGGACGTCCCGCGCTCCGGTCGTTTTTTGTGCACGGCGCCGCGTCGTCTCTTGGACAGGCGTGCCCGTGCCGTTGAGCAAATAATGTTCAACCTGTGGTTCCGCTTTTCGGCCACGCCTGCGTGCTTGTCGTGCAGGGTAGGCTAGATGCAAGCGTAATACGTTAGAGCGCGGCGCCGCCACTTGGGCGGGCCGTGCTTTTTTAAGACGGGAGCTTTCCCGAGAAAGGAGCCGCCCATGGCAGCAACTGAGCAGCTGTTCAACGTTCGTGAGCGCAAGCGCTTTGAACGTCACGACATCTGGGAGCGCATCGCCGAGAACGGTACGATTTCCGCCGCCGTCATGGTCTTCGCCGCCATCGCCGCCGTCATTTGCGCCAATACCGATGCCTACGAGGCCATCCATCACTTTTTGGAGACCCCGCTGTATGTGGGTCTGGGCAACCTTACGGCCGGTCTCACCGTTGAGCTTTTCGTCAACGACTTCCTCATGGCGATTTTCTTTTTGTTGGTGGGCATCGAGCTTAAGTACGAGATGACGGTCGGTGAGCTCAAGAATCCGCGTCAGGCCATGCTTCCCATGCTGGCGGCCGTGGGCGGCGTTGTCGTTCCCGCCTGCATCTACCTGATCTTTAACCATGCCGGCGCCCGCAACGGTTGGGCCATCCCCATGGCAACCGATATTGCCTTTGCGCTGGGCGTGCTGTCGCTTTTGGGCAATCGCGTGCCCAACGGCGTGCGCGTGTTCTTCTCGACGCTCGCCATCGCCGACGACCTCATCTCCATCGCCGCCATCGCCATCTTCTACGGTCAGAGCCCCAATCCGTTTTGGTTGGGCGCCGCCGCGCTTGTGACCTGCGCGCTCGTGTGGCTCAACAAGACGCAGCATTACCGCCTTGCCCCGTATTCGGTACTGGGGCTGCTGTTGTGGTTCTGCATGTTCAAGAGCGGCGTACATGCCACGCTTGCTGGCGTCATCCTGGCCTTCACCATTCCGGCCAAGTGCGGCGTCAAGCTCGATAGTCTCACCGATTGGCTGGGCGAGTGCCTGCCGCTGCTCGATGACCGCTACGACGACGAGGCACACATCCTGGGCCAGCATGACTTTACCGTCTCGACTACCAAGGTCGAGCGCGTCATGCACCGCGTGACCCCGCCGCTTATCCGCATGGAGCGTCTGATCTCCACGCCGGTCAACTTTGTGATCCTGCCGATCTTTGCGTTCGTAAACGCTCAGGTTCGCTTAGTGGGCGTGGACATGAGCACGCTGCTCACCGATCCGGTGACGCTCGGCGTGTACTTTGGCATGCTGCTGGGCAAGCCGATCGGCATCTTTGGTATGACGTTTGCCCTGGTTAAGCTTAAGGCCTGCGAGCTGCCGCACAATGTCAACTGGCACATGATTGCCGGCGTGGGCATTCTGGGCGGTATCGGCTTTACCATGTCGATTCTCATCAGCGGCCTTGCCTTCCCGACGGCCCAGTTTGAGGTTCTTGCAGCCAAGGCCGCTATTCTCGCCGGTTCGGTCACCGCAGCCGTGCTCGGCATGATCTACATGAGCGTGGTCTGCAAGCATCCCTCGCCCAAAGACGAGTAAGAGCGCGAAAACCGGCTCCAGAACCGATTCAGGCGCGTCCAAAATGCGGATTCTGGCGGTGCTTGCCGCCTGCCAGACACGCCAGTGGTCAAAAAACGCCGTTTGTGAGTACTGTCACAAACGGCGTATCATTTTAGGTGCGGAAAATAATGAACAAAGTTATAAGAACTGTACGTTAATGAGTGACCATCGACTTCCAATTTGGCGCTAGCTGACGGTGATTAGGAAGTTTCAAGTCGAGTTTTGCCGATTTCGACCAAAAATCGCTGCTACTAAAAAGGTAACAGTACTCATATTTGCCCTTTTTTGGCCACAAGCCCTAAAACAAGCCTCGCCAAGGTCGGGAAGCGGGCCAAATTGCCGGCCTCGAGGCTTATTCCACCGTTCCGTAGACGGCGCCCCACCCGTGGGCGGCCAAGGCGGAGTTGAGCTGGTCGCAAAGTGACTGGCGGTCGTAATAGCCGGGCGGTAGCAGGTTGACGATTTCCATGAGATCGGGCGCCAGGTCCAAGATTTCGGCCTGTACGATCAGATCCAGGCGGTCGATGGCGTGGCGGTCGTAAAACAGTCCGTCGACCAGGCGCTGCAGGTCGCCGAATTCCTCGGCCTGAAACGATCCGTACTCCATAGTGCCTCCTTGGGCGCCCCACGCCGGCATGCGCGGCGATTCGTAATTCAATGCGATGAACTTAATCTATCACGGCTTCATAACGTTGCGGCGGTGGCGGTCTATACTTAGACGAACTGCAACGTACCGCTTCGCGAAAGGTCGCACCTATGCAGACGATCTACCAGAAGATGGAAACCACCGAACTCGATGCCGCCATCGAGGCGCTCAAAACCGAGGTCGCCGAGGTCAAGGCCAAGGGCCTGGCGCTCGATATGGCCCGCGGCAAGCCGTCGCCCTCCCAGGTGGACATTTCTCGCCCCATGCTCGATATCCTCAATGCCGATGCCGATCTGCACGACGGCAATGTCGACTGCTCCAACTACGGTTGCTTCGAGGGCATTCCCTCGGCACGCAAGCTAGCGGGGGAGTTCCTGGGCTGCCCCGCCGAGCAGACGCTCGTGCTGGGTTCGTCGAGCCTTTTGATCGAGCATGACATTGCCGGCATGTTCTGGCGCTGTGGCTCGTGCGGCAGCGAGCCCTGGGACGCCTACGAGGCCGCGCACGACGGCAAGAAGGTCAAGTTCCTGTGCCCTGTTCCCGGCTACGATCGCCACTTTGGCATCACCGCCGACTTGGGCATCGAGAACGTCCCCGTCGCGATGACCGACAACGGCCCCGACATGGACGAGATCGAGCGCCTGGTTGCCGCCGACGATTCCATCAAGGGTATCTGGTGCGTGCCCAAGTATTCCAACCCCACGGGCATCACCTTTAGCGAGGACACTGTGCGCCGCCTGGTCGACTTGCCCACGGCCGCGCCCGATTTCCGCATCTTCTGGGACAACGCCTACTGCGTGCACGACCTGTACGACGAGACCGACGAGCTCGCCAACATCTTTGACCTCGCTCGCGCGGCGGGCACCGAGGATCGCGTGGTGGCATTCGCCTCGACGTCAAAGATCACCTTCCCGGGCGCCGGCATCGGCTTTATCGGTGCGAGCCCCGCGGTCATCGCCGAGTTCTCCAAGTGCCTGAAGGCCGGCCTCATCAGCGCCGACAAGCTCAACCAGCTGCGTCACGTGCGCTTCCTTCCCACCATCGAGGCGGTCAAGGAGCACATGAAAAAGCATGCCGAGTTCCTGCGTCCGCGCTTTGAGGCCGTCGGGCGCAAGCTCACCGAGGGCTTGGGCGACACGGGCTGTGCCACCTGGACGCATCCCCGCGGCGGCTACTTTGTGAGCTTCGATGGCCCCGAGGGCTCGGCCCAGAAGGTCGCCGCGCTCTGCGCCGACTTGGGCGTTAAGCTCACGCCGGCCGGTGCTACCTGGCCCTATGGCAAGGACCCGCGCGACACCAACATCCGCATCGCGCCGAGCTATCCCACGGTCGAGGACCTGGAGGCCGCGCTCGATGTGCTGGTGCTGGCCGTTAAGCTTGTCGCTGCCGAGCTTGCGCGTGCCGAGCGCGCCTAACGCGCGGCTTCCCGTACTATCCGCACTTTCGATACGTAAAGGAGCGTATACATGGATTTGGGTATTTCCGCCAACCCCACGCCAGAGCTCTACACCATTAAGGTGACCGGTGAGATCGATATCTCTAACGCCGATAGCCTGCGCAATGCCATCGACCTGGCGCTCGAGCAGCCCACTGAGGCCGTTGAGCTCGATTTTGCCCAGGTGAGCTACATCGATTCGACGGGCATTGGCGTGCTCGTGGGCGCCGCGCACCACGCGGTTGACCACGGCAAGCGCTTTAGCTGCACCAATGTGCAGCCCCCGGTGATGCGCGTGGTTCAGCTGTTGGGTGTCGACCAGGAGATTTCGATCACCGCTGCATAATCTTTGCCCCAAAAGGGCGTGCCGTTTGGCATATGTATGTGATGCGCTCGGACGTTTTGGCGTCCGGGCGCTATACTTGACCGAATGAATAGACGAGTTCCGGCCGAATGGCGCGGTGCGGGCTCGAATCACATCGAGCCTTGGAGGTATGTGTGTTTGGTATTGGAGAAGGTGAGCTGGCAATCATCGTGGTCTTCGGCTTTTTGCTGTTTGGCCCGGATAAGCTCCCGCAGATGGGCCGTACGATCGGCCGTGCCATCCGTCAGTTCCGCGAGACGCAGGAAAAGATGACGGCGGTTGTCCAGTCCGAGATCATCGATCCGGTAAGCGAGGCCGCTTCGGCCCCGGTCAAGCCCAAGAAGGCTGCCGTCGACGACGATTCCGATGCGGACGAGGATGCCGCTGACGCCGCTGCGCCTGCCAAGAAGGAGACCTTTGCCGAGCGTCGTGCTCGCCTTGCTGCCGAGAAGGCCGCGAGCGAGGCTGCCGCCGAGGGCGAGGGTGCTGCTGAGGAGTCCGAGGCCGAGAGCGCCGAGCCTGCCGCTGCCGCCGAGCCTGCCGTCGAGCCCGAGCCTGCTGCAGAGCCCGAGCCCGAGCTGGCAGAGCCCACGACGGCTGACCTCTACGCCCGTCGTCCCCGCAAGCGCAAGGCCGTCGTCGACCAGCTCGCTCGCGAGCTCGAGGCCGAGGACGCTGCCGAGACTGCTGCCGCCGACGCCCCGAAGGGAGGCGATGAGTAATGCCTATCGGACCTGCTCGTATGCCGCTCTTCGATCACTTGGGAGAGCTCCGTCGCCGCCTGACCATCGTGGTCGTGTCGGTGTTTGCCGCCGCCATCGTGCTGTACTTTGCCACGCCCGTGGTGCTCGATATCCTGGAAGACCCCATCCGCTCGTTTGTGCCGGACGGTAAGTTCTACATCACCACCACACTCGGCGGCTTTGGCCTGCGCTTCTCGCTGGCCATCAAGATGGCCGTGGTCATGTGCACGCCCATGATCATCTGGCAGATCCTGGCATTTTTCCTGCCGGCGCTGCGCCCCAACGAGCGCAAGTGGGTCGTGCCCACGGTGCTCGCCTCGACGGTGCTGTTCTTCCTGGGTGCCATCTTCTGCTATTTCATCATCATCCCGGCGGGCTTTGAGTGGCTCATCGGCGAGACCTCGGCCGTCGCTACGGCGCTGCCCGACCTGGAGAACTACGTCAACATGGAGCTGCTCTTTATGATCGGCTTTGGTGTGGCGTTTGAGCTGCCGCTCATCATCTTCTACCTGTCTGTTTTCCACATCGTGTCTTACGCGGCCTTCCGCAGCGCCTGGCGCTACGTGTACGTAGGCCTGCTCGTGGGTTCGGCTGTGATCACGCCCGACGGCTCGCCCGTTACGCTGGGCCTCATGTATGGCGCCCTGCTCTCGCTCTACGAGATTTCGCTTGCCATCGCTCGTGTGGTCATTACCGCGCGCGAGGGCAAGGAGGGCCTGTTCGTGAGCCGTCTGGACCTGTTCTCGGACGACGAGGACGACGAGGAGTAAATCGGTATGCACGAGGTTGGCATTGTCAACGGCATACTCGATACAGTGATTCGCGCGGCGCGTGGGGCGGGGGCCTCTCGCGCCGTTTTGGTAACGCTGCGTATCGGGGATATGACCGAGGTCGTGCGCGAGGCACTTGACTTTGCGTGGGAGACGTTTCGTGACGAGGACCCGCTCACGCAAGGTTGCGAGCTTGCGGTAGAGGAGGTCCATCCGCAAAGCGAGTGTCTGGACTGCGGTGAGGTTTTCGATCATGACCGCTTCCACTGCCGCTGTCCCCAGTGCGGCGGCGCCAATGTGCGCCTGCTGCACGGCCGCGAGCTCGACATTGCGAGCATCGAGATCGAAACCCCCGACGATTAACAGCCCAACCATCTGGGGACGGGGTATAAAGGGGCAGAAGTAAGGAGTGCTGAGTATGGCCGAGAAAACGATTGATATCGCGTCGCCGATCCTGTCGCGCAACGAGCGCCTGGCAGATCAGCTGCGCAAGCGTTTTGAACAGACGAACACCTACGTGATTAACGTGCTGTCGAGCCCCGGCTCGGGTAAGACCACCACGATCCTGGGCACCAACGAGCGTCTGCGAGATAAGGCTGGCCTGCGCTGCGCCGTTATCGAGGGCGATATCGCCTCGGATGTCGACGCTATCACCATGAAGGAAGCCGGCATGCCCGCCATCCAGATCAACACGGGTGGCCTGTGCCACCTCGAGGGCAACATGATCATGGAGGCCGTTGACGCGTTCGACCAGGCGGTGGGCCTTCAAAACATCGACGTCATTTTTATCGAAAACGTGGGCAACCTGGTGTGCCCGGTCGACTTTGACCTGGGCGAGAGCCTGTCCATCATGATCCTCTCGGTGCCCGAGGGTGACGACAAACCCATTAAGTACCCGGGCATCTTCCAGCACGCCGGCGCACAGTTGCTCAACAAGGTCGACGTGGCTCCGGCTTTCGATTTTGACATGGATAGGTATACTAAGACACTCGATGACCTCAATCCGCAGGCGCCGCGGTTTGCCGTGAGCGCGCGCAAGGGCGAGGGCATGGATGCCTGGTGCGATTGGCTCATCGGGCAGATTGAGCAGGCAAGGGCGTAAGTCGGCCGCCATACGGGCGGGCGTAGCCGCAGAGATACGAGATAGGAGCCTCTTTTGAAGCTCATCATCGCCGAGAAAAACGACGCCGCGCGTCAGATCGCCGAGCGGCTGTCCACGGGTAAGCCCAAAAAGGACAAGGTGTACAACACCGCCATCTACCGTTTTGAGTGGAAGGGCGAGGAGTGCGTGACCATCGGCCTTGCCGGTCACATTCTGGCGCCCGATTTTTGCGACAGCGTGCTGTTTGATAAAAAGCTGGGTTGGTATTCGGTGACCGAGGACGGCGAGATGCTGCCGGCCGACATGCCCGACGGCCTGGCCCGTCCGCCCTACGACACCAAGCGCAAGCCGTTCCTTGCCGACGGTATCTCCATTAAGGGCTGGAAGCTCGAGAGCCTGCCTTACCTCACCTGGGCGCCCGTCATTAAGCTACCGGCCGAAAGGGAACTCATTCGTTCGCTCAAGAACCTTGCTAAAAAGTCCGACAGCGTCATCATCGCTACGGACTTCGATCGCGAGGGCGAGCTGATCGGCTCGGACGCCCTCAACAAGGTGCGCGAGGTTGCGCCGGACTTGCCGGTCGCCCGTGCCCAGTATTCTTCGTTTACCAAGGCCGAGATCACGCACGCCTTCGATAATCTCGTCTCGCTCGACCAGAACCTGGCCGACGCCGGCGAGAGCCGTCAGCACATCGACCTCATTTGGGGCGCGGTGCTCACGCGCTATCTGACGCTCGCCAAGTTTGGCGGCTTTGGCAACGTGCGCTCCGCCGGCCGCGTGCAGACACCGACGCTTGCCCTGGTGGTCGAGCGCGAGCGCGAGCGCATGGCGTTTGTGCCCGAGGACTATTGGCAGATTCGCGGCATGGGTGCCGCGCAGGGTGCCGCCGAGGACGATCGCTTTAAGATCGCGCACAAGACAGCGCGCTTTACCGACAAGGATGCTGCCGAGACGGCGTATGGTCACGTCGACGGCGCCAAGACGGCGACCGTCGCCGCGGTGACCAAGCGCTCGCGTAAGCAGCAGCCGCCCACGCCGTTTGCGACGACCTCGCTGCAGGCTGCCGCCGCGGCCGAGGGCATCTCGCCTGCGCGTACGATGCGCATCGCCGAGTCCCTCTACATGGCCGGTCTCATCAGCTACCCGCGTGTCGACAATACCGTGTACCCTGCGACGCTCGATCTGGGCGCCGTGGTGAGCGACCTGGCAAAGATCAACCCGGCGCTGGCGCCCGTGTGCAAAAAGGTGCTCGCCGGTCCCATGAAGCCCACGCGCGGCAAGGTTGAGACCACCGACCATCCGCCGATCTATCCCACGGGCGAGGGCGATCCGTCCACGCTCGACGGCGGCCAGCGCAAGCTCTACGACCTCATTGCCCGCCGCTTCCTGGCGACGCTTATGGGTCCTGCGACCATCGAGAACACCAAGCTCGAGCTCGACGTCAACGGCGAGCCGTTCGTGGCCTCGGGCGACGTGCTCGTGACTCCGGGCTTCCGCGAGGCGTATCCGTACGGACTCAAGCGCGATGAGCAGATGCCGCCGCTGGAGCAGGGTGATACGGTCGACGTGTTCGACATTAAGCTCGAGGCCAAGCAGACCGAGCCGCCCGCGCGCTACAGCCAGGGCAAGCTCGTGCAGGAGATGGAGAAGCGCGGCCTGGGCACCAAGTCCACGCGCGCGAGCATCATCGAGCGCCTGTACGCCGTGCGCTACCTCAAAAACGATCCCGTGGAGCCGAGCCAGCTGGGTATTGCCATTATCGATGCACTGTCGCAGTTTGCCCCGCGCATCACGAGCCCCGATATGACCAGCGAGCTCGACGGCGACATGACCCGCGTGGAGCGTGGCGAGGACACCGAAGAGCATGTCGTGGCGCACTCGCGCGCGCTGCTGGCCGGCGTGCTCGACGAGCTGCTCAAACATACGCAGGAACTGGGCGACGCCATCAGCGACGCCGTCACGGCCGATGCGCGCGTGGGTACCTGCCCCAAGTGCGGCAAGGACCTGGTTATGAAGACGAGCGCCAAGACCCGCGGCAGCTTCATTGGCTGCATGGGCTGGCCCGACTGCGATGTGACCTATCCGGTGCCGAGTGGCGTCAAGGTAAGCCCGCTCGAGGGCGAGGCCGCCGTGTGCCCCGAGTGCGGTGCGCCGCGCATCAAGTGCCAGCCGTTCCGCCAGAAGGCCTTCGAGATTTGCGTGAACCCCACGTGCCCCACCAACTACGAGCCCGATCTTAAGGTGGGCGAGTGCAAGGTGTGTGCCGAGGCCGGACGCCATGGCGACCTGATCGCGCACAAGAGCGAAAAGAGCGGCAAGCGCTTTATCCGCTGCACCAACTACGATGACTGCGGCGTGAGCTATCCGCTGCCGGCGCGCGGCAAGCTCGAGGCGACGGGCGAGACCTGCCCCGAGTGCGGCGCCCCCATCGTGGTGGTCAACACGGCGCGCGGCCCGTGGCGCATCTGCGTCAACATGGACTGCCCGACCAAGGAGAAGAAGCCCGCCCGCGGCCGCAAGACCACAACCAAGGCGAGCACGGCGAAGAAGACGACCGCTGCGAAAAAGTCGACGGCGAAAAAGACGACGGCCAAGAAGACCGCCGCGAAAAAAGCCGACAAGTAAAATCCAGCACGTTAGAACGTCCCCATCCGACACCTAGTCATTGGGGACGTTCTTTAATGACTAGTCGTTTAAGAACGTCCCCAATGACTAGGGAACGACAAAACGCTAGTTCACTTCGACGGGTTTGGCGCCGGGATAGCGCTCCTCAAAGTCTAGGCGGTACTTATTGTCATTGGTGCCCGCCACGTTGTCGCGTGCCAGCGGCGCCACGATTTCGTCCTTATGGTCCGCGGGCTTTGCGTACTTTAGGCTGATCTCCCAAGCATCGCAGATCGCGTCGATGCGGTGATCAAGATCGTCATACAGGGCAATGATGTCTTTCCAAGAGCTGTAGTTCTTGGAGCTCATGGGGACGTCCAGGTCCTCGACGATATCGTAATACTGCTCGATGGTGTCCTCCGTGCGCTCGGCGACGTCGGCGAGGTTTTGACGGGTGGTGCGATCCTCTTCCAGATAGCTGCCGTTGAAGACCTGCGCGCAGGTGCGGACCTCGTTATCGAGATCTTCGAGCAGGTCATAGTATTCGCTCAGGCGGCGGTAGAGGTTTTTCTCGGAGAGGGTTGCCTCGCCGCCGGCTTCGTCCTCGTCATCGTCATCATCGTCGTAAAGGCTATTGGGGTCGCCGAGAGGCTTAAGGTCATCGGCGTCATCATCGTGGTGTAGCTTGGTAACCTCGGCGGTCGTCTGCGTGGCGGCGTTGTCGAAAGGCTTGATCACAAAGAAAATGACCAGCGCGATGATAATCGCCACCAGCACAACGATAACGGCGATAAGCGGCCCGGTAGCGCTCTTTTTGGGAGCGGGGCCCTGTGGCGAATCGGGCGCGTATGCAGAGGCCGGTCGCTGTTGGGCTGAGGTGCCCGTGACGGGTATGCGCTGCGTCGTTTCGACCGCCGCGGAGTCGGCCGCAGGGCCGGCGGCGGGGTCGGGACGATAGGCAAGGGGGTCGTCCGATTTGGTTTGCGGCGTATCGAGGGAGCCGGTCTGCTCAAACGCGGGCTGGCTACTGCTCGCGGCTGTTTGCTCAACGGGTGCACCGCACGAGGTGCAGAACTTGGCATCATCTTCAAGACGCTTGCCACACGAGGCGCAATACCGAGACATTGCCACTCCTTTCGCCACATTTCAATGCAATACGACGATTATACCCACCGCCCAAAAAAGCCAGCAGTTAGGGACGTTCCTTTTCGGCCGGCAGTTTAGGAACGTCCCTAACTGTCGGCTAGTCGTTGGGGCGCGCCTGCCCCTGGGGTATCATGACTTGGTTGATATATCTGCATTTACGCGCTTTGTAGGAAGGGGCTGCGCCCATGGCTTTTGAGCCCGCTCGACATAGCTTCATCACGCTCGAGGGCGTCGACGGTGCCGGCAAGTCTACGCAGGCGCGTCTGCTTGCCCGCGCGCTCGACCTTGCCGGCCACCAGGTTGTGAGCCTGCGCGAGCCGGGTGGCACCGCCATCAGCGAAAAGATTCGCGCCCTGCTGCTCGACCCCGCCAACACGGCGATGGGCGACACCTGCGAGCTGCTGCTGTACGAGGCCGCTCGTGCCCAGTTGGTGCACGAGGTCATAGCCCCCGCCCTTGCGGCCGGCAAGGTGGTCCTGTGCGACCGCTTCTACGATTCCACGACCTGCTACCAGGCGTTTGCCGACGGCCTCGACCGCCAGATGGTGCGCGATGCCAACGACCTCGCCGTCGCGGGAACGCACCCGGCGCTCACGCTCGTCTACCACATCACGCCCGAGCAGGCGGCGCTGCGCATGGCCGCCCGTGGCGCGGCAGATCGCATGGAGGCAAAGGGTATGGCGTTTCAAGAGCGTGTTTACCAGGGATTTTGCAGCATTGCTGCCGAGGAGCCAAGCCGCGTAAAGCTTATCGATGCCACCGCACCCATCGAGGAAGTCTTCGCAAAGACGGTTAAGCAGGTTCGGGCGCATGGTCTTGATATTCCCCAAGACGCCGTCGCCGCCGCGCTTGCCCAGGAGGCCGAGTAACATGGCCCCCGCTCAGACAAGCCTGCTGGCCAAGCTCGACACCCAAGAGCGCGTGCGCGATTTTTTGACCAATGCCGTCGCCAGCGGTCGCGCATCGCACGCCTACCTGTTTTTGGGCGCCCCCGGCGCCGGCAAGCTCGATGCCGCATGGGCGCTCGCCCAGGCCTTCCTGTGCGAGCAGGACGGCTGCGGCGCGTGCGACAGTTGCGTGCGCGTCGCCCGCCATACGCACCCCGACGTGCACTATTACACGCCCGAGAGCGCCACGGGCTACCTCATCGCCCAGACCCGCGAGCTGCTCGATGACGTGCCTCTGGCGCCCATCCGTGCCAAGGCCAAGGTCTACATCATCGACCGGGCCGAGCAGCTGCGCGCCAACACCGCCAACGCACTGCTCAAAACACTCGAGGAGCCGCCCGAGGGCGTTATGTTTATCTTGCTGGGCACCTCGGCAGACGTGATGCTGCCCACCATCGTGAGCCGCTGCCAGTGCGTGCCGTTTCGGCTGGTGTCGCCCGCCGTCGCCGCGCAGGCCGTGAGCCGCGCCACCGGTCAGGACCCTGCGCGTTGCCGCATGGCCGTCGCCGTAGCGGGAAGCCCCACGCGTGGCATCGAGTTCCTCAAGAGCGCCGAGCGCCAGGACGCCCGCCGTCAGATGGTTCGCGCCATCGATTCGCTTATCGCCGCCGACGAGGCCGACGTGCTCAGCCGCGCCAAGTCACTCATCGTCGCCGTTAAGGCGCCGCTCGCCGAGGTCAAGTCCACGCAGGAAAAGGTGCTCGAGCAAAACGCCGATTACCTGTCGCGTGGAGCATTGAAGCAGCTTGAGGACCGCAACAAGCGCGAACTCAACGCGCGCGAGCGTTCGGGTATCATGGAAGCGCTGGCGAGCGCGCGGACGCTCATGCGCGACGTGCTGCTGACGCTTCAGGACGAGGCAGCCGACGTGGTGAACGAAGACGCATGCGACACGATCGGGCGGCTTGCCGCCGCGACCAATGTTGCGGGTGCCACACGGGCGCTCGAGGCAGTCGCGACCGCCGAGCGCAACATCGCCAGAAACGTTACTCCCCAGCTGGCCATCGAGGTCATGCTGTTCGATATCAGGAAGGCACTGAAATGCCGTTAGTCGTACCCGTTAAGTTTACCTACGCCTCGCGCGACCTGTGGTTCGATCCGCAGGATCTGGATATCCTCGAGGCCGATTATGCCATTTGCTCCACTGAGCGCGGAACCGAGATCGGCCTGGTCACGGCCGATCCCTTCGAGGTGCCGCAAGATGAGATCGGTCAGCCGCTCAAGCCCGTGCTGCGCGTGGCGAGCGACATCGACCTGCAGCTTGCCGATGACCTGGCCATCCAGGGCGACGAGGCCATGGTCGACTTCCGCCGCCTGGTCAAGGAGCTCGACCTCGAGATGAAGCCGGTGGGCGTCGAGTACCTGTTTGGCGGCGAGAAGGCCGTGTTCTACTTTGCGGCCGAGGAGCGCGTCGATTTTCGCCAGCTCGTCAAGGACCTGTCCTCGACGCTGCACATTCGCGTTGATATGCGCCAGATCGGCGTGCGTGACGAGACCCGCCTGGTGGGCGGCTATGCCCAGTGCGGACAGGAGCTCTGCTGCACGCGCTTTGGCGGACAGTTTGAGCCCGTCTCGATCCGCATGGCAAAAGAGCAGGACCTGCCGCTCAACTCGTCCAAGATCAGCGGCGTGTGCGGCCGCCTGATGTGCTGCCTGCGCTACGAGTTCGAGGCGTACAAGGACTTTAAGAGCCGTGCGCCCAAAAAGAAGACGCTCATCGATACGCCGCTTGGCAAGGCGCGTATCCAGGAGTATGACACGCCGCGCGAGCAGCTGGTGCTGCGCCTAGAGAACGGCAAAGTCTTTAAGGTCAACCTGGCCGATATGACGTGCTCGGAGGGCTGCAAAAAGAAGGCTGCCGAGCAGGGCTGCAATTGCCGCCCCGACTGCGTGACGCGTGACGTGCTCGAGCGCATCGAGTCGCCCGAGATGCGCCTGGCGCTCATGGAGCTCGACCGCGAGAACGGCGTCGACGTGGGCGATGGCCTGTCGAGCGCCGACCGTCTTGCCGGCACGTCGATGCCCAAGCGCCGTCGTCGCGATGCCGATTCCGATGCCCGCGCTGCTCAGAGCCAGGGCGAGGGCCGTGGCCGCGGAAAGGGCCGTGGTAAGGCCGAGACACCCGAGGCCGAGGAGGCCGCCGGTGGCCGTCGTCGTCGCAAGCGCGCGGGCTCGGGCGATGCTACCGAGGCTGCAGCCGCGGGCAAGAACGCCTCTCGCGAGCGCGAGGTTCAGCAGCCCCAGCAGCAGAATCGCGGCGGCGGCATGAATCCCACACGTCGCCGCCGCCGTCATCTGTCGAGCGAGGAGCGCGAGGACGCCTTCCGCGCCGCAGCTGCTCGCGAGGCTGGTGCCGCCCCCAAGGGTGGTTCGGGTTCCGATGCGCCTGCCGACAAGGGTGGCAAGTCACGTGGCGAGGAGGAGCGCGCGCCGCGTCCGCGCCGTCGCCATTCCTCGGGCGCGCAACAGAAGCCCTCAGTGCCCTCCGTGGCCGATCAGGTCTCGGATGGCGAGGTCAAGGTCACGCGCCGTCGTCCCGGAGATGGCGGGGGAGCGGCTGCCAAGGCCTCGCGTGGCGACGCTCGCGACGAGCGCGAGCCGCGCGAGGATCGCGGTGGCGAGGGCTCGGCCGACCAGGGTCAAAAGCGCCGTCGCCATCGCCGTTCCCGCAAGCCGCGCCAGGATGGTGGCGAGGGTTCGACCCCGTCTTCGTCCGCACCACAACCGCCCGCCGGCGAATAACGCCCGCGAGCGGATTTAGCCCGCCTTGCCCCGAACGCATCGGGGTATCATAGCGCCGAATCAACAACCCTCCCTGCGACTGAACGTAGGGAGGGTTGTGTCTTGAAGAGCCATCTGAACATATTGAGCCGTCTGCAGGGCGCCGGTGCCCTGCCGTTTGCGGACGAATTGCTACCGTTTGCCGAGCGGGTGGCACGCGAGGCGCTCGAGGCATTGTCGCCAACACGATGTGCCGGCTGCGAGCGCGCCGGTGCGCTTATTTGCCAAGACTGCCTGGCTGCGCTCACGCTCATCGACCCACGTCATAGCTGTACCCGATGCGGCGCCCCGTTTGGGGATTTGCTGTGCACTGAGTGTTCGGTCGAGGGCACGTCCTCGGCAATGGCGGAGGCGCTCGACCGCTGCCTGGCGTGCGCCGTCTATGCGCATCCGCTGCCGCGCATCATTAAAGCGTACAAGGACGCGGGCGAGCGACGTCTGGCTCCGTATCTGACGGAGCTGCTCTACGACACCGCCCTGCATGCCCAGGTCGTAGCGCCCGAACGCTTAGGAGGTGTGCTGTCCGGCGCGGATGCGGTGGTGTTTGTGCCTGCGACGGCGGCAGCGTTTCGGCGGCGTGGTTTTGATCATATGGAGGCTATTGCGCGCCCATTTTGCGAGCTGTCGGGTGTTCCCCTGCTCGATGCTCTCGTCAAGTACGGGCATGGCGACCAGCGCGAACTCGGTCGTGAGGAGCGCCGCGAGCGTGCCCAAGGCATGTACGAGACGGTTGAGGACGTGCACGGCCGCCGCCTGCTGCTGATCGATGACGTTATCACCACGGGCGCGACGATGGCCGCGGCTTCGGCGGAACTCAAGCGCGCCGGCGCTGCGGCAGTCGATGGCATTGCTATCGCACGTGTTTGGTAGGGGTGGTTTTGTGGCAGTGAAGATTGAGCGGCGCAACGAGCCGACAGGCGAACAGCTAGCGGCTTCCGTAATCCTAACAGGCGTTTCAGCGCTGCGCATGATGCGCGCCGAGCGCCGGCAGATGGGCTATATCAGCTGGAAGGACCTTAATCCCGATGAAGAGCGCCGTGTGCTGCGCACGTCGTCGCCCTCGACCGAGGATATCTATCTTCCTGACTTGGTGCGAATTGGAGCCAAAAGTGGCGAGGTGCAAGAAGATCTGTGCTTGCTGGTGGGATCTGCGGCGCAGCGCCGCCGCATGCCTGGCGTAGGCTGGTCCGTGTGTTCCGGGTTGCCCGCCGGCTCGATTCTAGAGGTGGAACCGGGGGTGTACAGCCTATCTCCCGAGGCCCTTTGTGTTGCCGTTGCGCGCGAGGTCGGCTGCATCCAGGCGTTTGCCCTGGCCCAGGAGCTGTGCTCCAAGATTTCACTGAGCGATCGCGGGAAGTATCTGCCTCCCTACACCTCGCCTGTTACGAATAAACTTGCAAAGGACAAGGACCAGCCAGCAGACGTGGGCTACTTTGAAGTCGAGCCGGTGCTGATGCCCGATCGTCTGGCAGATTATCTCGCGGTATACAAGGGGAACACGGCCAAACAACTGCAGCGTCTGTGTCCCTATCTTTCGGAAAACCTGCGCTCACCCATGGAGTGCATCATGCTCGCTTTGTTTTCGCTTCCGTTTTCCTATGGCGGTTTTGCCTGCGGTCCCTTTAAGACCGACTACAAGATCGAGTTCGATGACCGCGCGCAGGCAATCTCGGGGATGCCTCATGCAGTTTGCGATGCGTATCAAGAGGCAGCCCGGTTTGACCTGGAATACAACGGTGAGCTGGGCCATTCGTCTCGCGGTGGGCGCATTCACGACGAAAAGCGTAATACGGGCTTTATAGCTATGGGGATCGAGGTCGCAACGGTCAATAACGAGATGCTCTGCGACATGGAGGCGATGGAGGCACTCGCATGGCGCATATACCAACGCATGGGCAAGCGGTACCAAAACCGCGTGGAGGCTCGTCGGAAGAAGCAAGACGCGCTGCTGAATACGCTCCGAGCATGTTTTGGGCTTAAGCCAGCATAGATGTTGGTTTTGAGAGGGGGTCTGTTTATAGGTGCTGTGCAAAAAGTGGCAAAAATGAGTACTGATACAAAATTAGTAACAGCAAAATCTGATATTTGCGGATCGAGAAACGGTAAAAATCGCGAAGATAATAAACAAATGTGGGAAATCAAGGCGCTAAGCAGGGCTAAATGAGCTCGAAACCGGCTCACGAGGTGGAAAATCGCTGCTACTAAATTGGTAACAGTACTCATATTTGCCGTTTTTTGCACACGGCCCCTAAAACGGGCGTCTCGAGGCTCCCCATAGGGGGCGACGAGCTCAATCTGGCCACGTGCAGCCCGTCCTGACCTGCGAAATCTGTACTCGCGATGCGAATGACGCCCCTAACCTTAAACTTTAGCTTGAACTTAGCTATAATGCGCTACGTTCCTACCAGGCTGTGGTTGCGGACGGACGAAATGCCCGTCCTAGTCCAAGACAGACGCGGTCAAAGGGATCCACGTAAGCGACCGCGTGCGCGCGGCGCGATCATGGCGCGTCCTAGATGTAAGCCGCACCGTCCGTTCTACTTTCTTTGGGGCAATACCGCCTCGCGGGCGAGCGGGCCAGTCGTGAAGGTGGCTGCGGCCTCCCGAGCAAACACCCCGGTGCGCAAGTGTGGGGTCAAATACCAGGTCAGCTGGTGGGAACAATCTGATATTCCGCGCAACGCACGGATCGTATACGACACAGAAGGCAGGGTAGTGGACATGGTGAGGGGCAGCTTGATGCACGCGGCTCGGTTAGGTGCTGGGACCGCAGCGGTCATCGCCGTTTTGGGCCTGAGCGGATGCGCGTTCAACCCGCTGTCTACGTTCACGACTCCCACGATCGACCAGATCGAGTACGAGACCGTCACGCCCGCGGTGTCGGATGATGCCCTGGTCACCCCCGGTACCCTGACGGTTGCCCTCGATACCTCCGATGCGCCGCAGGCCATGCAGGGCGCTGACGGCGAGCTCACGGGGTATGCAGTCGACGCTGCCCGCGCCCTCGCAAGCCGCATGGGCCTTAAGGTCGCCTTTGTCGATGCGTCCTCGGCAGGTTCCGCGCTCGGTGACAAAAAGGCTGATATCTTTATCGGCGAGATCAACTCCACGGATGGGGACGTTAGCTCGCTCGGCACGTGCCTGTACGATGCCGCTTCTGTGTTCGGTAAAACTAGCGATGGTGGGTCGCTAAGCGTTTCCACCGATACCCTTAACACGTCCACCCTGGGCGTTCAGATGTCCTCTGCCTCGCAGGAGGCGCTTGCTAAGCAGAGCATCACCGCCAACCAAAAGACTTACTCCAACATCAACGAGTGCTTTGAGGCGCTCGAGTCCGGCGAGGTCGACTATGTGATCTGCGACTCCACGGCTGGCGGTTACCTTGCGCGACTGATGAGCGAGATCTCCTATGTCGGTGCGCTCGAGGCGCCCTCGACGCTTGGTGTTGCAGGCCTTTCGTCCAATGACGAACTGTGTCGTGCCGTGAGCGATGCCCTCGACGGTATTACGGCCGACGGCACGCTCGAGGCGGTCCACTCCGTTTGGTACGGCACGATGCCCTATGACCTCACCACCAAGACGGTCTCGGGCGCTAACGTGCAGCCGGGCGACTCTGAGTCCAGCGAGACCACATCCTCCGGCAGCGAGTCCTCCGATTCCAACAATGAGACCGCATCCTCCGAAGACAAATCGTCCAGCCAGGAAGACACCATCACCGACGACGACATTAACAAGCTTAATAGCTAGTTATTGCTAGGGGTGGTGTCTCCTATGCGCTAGGAGAGATGCCCCTTCACGGTTTCAACACGCACTGCCGGGCTTCCCCAATAGGGGAGCCCGGCTTTTTCATCTCTATAAAACCAGCAGGTCAAAGCCAATTTTCGGGACCAAATACAAAGTCGCCGGCTCCCTCCTATAGCGCACTTTGCCACAGAAAAGTGCGAGACTTCGGTATGCGGTATCAAGCAATCGTTATTCGGGTCTTTGGGAATCCGCGTGATTAAATGCACGGCAATGGGTACATAGCCAGTACAGTAAGTCCCCGAGGCAGATTGGAGCCACGTATGGATATCAAGGTTTCTGGACGCAAGACGACGGTAACCGATGCTCTGCGTGCGCATGTGGATGAGAAGATCGGCGAGGCGCTCAAGGTTTTCGATATCGAGCCCATGACGGTCGACGTTGTACTTCGCTATGAGAAGAACCCCTCGAACCCCAACCCGGCAATCGTCGAGGTTACGGTTCGTGCCCGCGGTTCGGTGATTCGCGTTGCCGAGCACGGTGCAGATATGTACGCCGCCATCGACCTCTCCGCCGATAAGGTCACCCGCCAGCTGCGTAAGTTCAAGACTAAGGTCGTGGACAACCGCCAGGGCGGTGCCAGCGCCGCGGATGTCGCGCCGGTCGAGCGCGTCGAGGATCTGGCCGACCTGCTGCTGCCCGAGGAGGAGGACGACCTGCTCGTCCGCGAGAAAGTCATCGATGTCACCCCGATGACTGAGGAGCAGGCGCTGGTGCAGACCGATCTGCTCGGCCACGACTTCTACGTGTTCGAGAACGCGACGACTGGCCTCATCAATGTGGTGTATCACCGTAAGAATGGTGGATATGGCATCATCAAGCCCCGCATCGAAACACTTGACGAGTAAAATACGTTAACTTGCATGAGTTAACGGTTGGCGGCCATCCCATGCGGGTGGCCGCCTTTTTACGTAAGGAGTCGCTTTGATGGACAAGGCCGCATCCGCCGGTCATTCGGACCGTTGCCGCATCGTCGTCGATACCTGCTGCGACTTTAGCCCCGAGGTCGCCGCGAACCTCGATGTCGATATCTTGGGTTTCCCCTTCATTATCGATGGCGAGGAGCGCACGGATGACATCTGGTCGAGCATCACACCCAAGGAGTTTTACGATCGCATGCGCGCCGGTGCCCGCGTGTCCACCTCGGCTGTGTCGCTCGGTCGCTATATCGAGTTCTTTACCGAGTGCGCCAAAGAGGGCACGCCCACGGTCTACCTGTGCTTTACCTCGGCGCTGTCGTCGAGCTACAACTCCGCGTGCCAGGCGGCGGACGCCGTGCGCGCCGAGTATCCCAACTTTGAGCTGTACGTGGTCGACAACGCTCTGCCCTGTGCGACCGGCGAGCTCTTGGCGCTTGAGGCCGTGCGTCAGCGTTCGGCGGGACTGACCGCCAAGCAGCTGGTCGACTGGGCAAACGAGGCCAAGACCTATGTCCACGGTTACTTTACGCTCGAGAGCTTTGACGCGCTGGCTGCCGGCGGCCGCATTCCGCCCGCGGCGGCACAGCTCACGGCAAAGCTCGACGTCAAACCCGAGCTGTCCTACGACCTGGCCGGCTCGCTGTCGCTGATCGGCGTCAACCGCGGTCGCAAGAAGGCGCTCAAGTCCATTCTCAAGTCGTTCCGCGAGAACTATGTGCCCGATCGCACCATGCCCATCGCCATTATGACGGCCGATGCCGAAAAGGACGGCGACTGGCTCGAAGCCGCCATCCGCAAGGAGGAAGGCTGCGCCGACGTGACCATCATCCGCAGCTCTGTGGGCCCCACCATTGGCTCGCACGTGGGCCCCGGCATGGTGGCTTGCGCGTTTTGGGGCAAGAACCGCGCCGACAAGGCGTCGCTTTCCGACCGCATCGCCCGCCGCGTGCGCGGTCAGTAGGCAAGTAACGCGGCCGTAATCGCCCTCGACTCACAGCCCAACGCTGGCACCGAGTATTCAACCTGGTAATAACACCCAACCCAAAAGGAAAGGTTTCATGGCAAACAAGCTCTCCGTCGCATTTATCGGCACCGGAATCATGGGTGCCCCCATTGCCGGCCACATCCTGGATGCCGGCTATCCCGTCACGGTCAACAACCGCACTAAGTCCAAGGCCGCCGCGCTTATCGAGCGCGGTGCCGTTTGGGCCGATACGCCGGCAGATGCCGTGGCGAACGCCGACGTCGTCTTTACCATGGTGGGTTATCCCTCCGAGGTCGAGGAGCTCTACCTGGCGGGCGACGGCCTGTTGGCCTGCACTAAGCCCGGCGCGGTGCTGATCGACCTCACCACGAGCTCGCCCGAGCTCGCCCGTGACATTGCCGAGGCCGCCCAGGTTTCCGGCCGCATGGCGTTTGACTGCCCCGTCACCGGCGGCGAGTCGGGTGCTATCGCCGGCACGCTTACGGCTATCGTTGGCGCTACCGAAAACGACATCGCTCCGGTCCGCGATATCCTTTCCACCTTTGCGGCCAACATCTGCTGCTTCGACGGTGCCGGCAAGGGCCAGGCTGCCAAGCTCGCCAACCAGGTGTCGCTGGGCGCCTGCATGGTCGGCATGGCAGACGCCATGGCATTTGCCGAGCTGAGCGGCCTTGATCTGGAGAAGACCCGTCAGATGATCCTGGGCGGCACCGGCAAGTCCGGCGCCATGGAGAGCCTGGCGCCCAAGGCGCTCGATGGCGACTACAAGCCCGGCTTTATGGTCGAGCACTTCATTAAGGACCTGCGTCTGGCGCTCGCCTACGCCGATGACCGCGAGCTCGCGCTGCCCGGCGCCGACGTGGCCTTTACGCTCTACGACATGCTCGACGCCATCGGTGGCGCCAAGCTGGGCACCCAGGCCATCACGGTTCTCTACAAGGAGGAGGCCGACGCCATCGCCGCCGGTCTGGACTGGTCGCAGTATCGCCCCGAGGAGCATGGCGCTCACGAGGAAGGTTGCGGTTGCGGCGAGCACGGCGAGGACCATGAGTGCGGCTGTGGCCATCACCATGGCGAGGACCACGAGTGCTGCGGCGGCCACGGCCATGACGACGGCCACGAGTGCTGCTGCGGCCACCATCACGGGGAGTAGCGCCCATGAGCTGGACGTTCGTGGTGCTTGCGCTGGTACTCTTTCTCTTTGCGATCTACATCGGCTTTCTGTGCGGCCAGTGGGCGTGCGAAAAGCGTGTCATCACCAAGCGCGACTACTGGATTGCCAACTTTGCAGGAGCGGCGGCGGTCGTCCTACTGACCTGGGTGTTCTCGCTGTTCCCGCTGGTGCAGTTTGCGCCGATCGGCTGGCTCGGCGGCTTTATCGCCGGCCTTAAGATGAGCTTTGGCGAGTCCGTCGGTCCATGGCGCAAGCACGACGAGGTTTTTAACGTCAACAAGGCTCATCGCGCCGCCGCCGACGCGGGCGACGCCGAGGAGCGCCGCCGTGCACGTCGCAATGGCGCGGCCGACCGGCAGCTCATCTCGGTCACCGATGACAGCAAGGGTGCTGGCAAGCACGCCAAGAAATAAAAAGAAGAGGTAACTATGGCAGAAAACAAAGACGAACAGCTCACCGACGAGGAGCTGGCACAGCTCCAGCTGGCAGAGGAGAACGAGAACGCCGTCGACCGTCTGGTCCAGGAGCTCGGCTGCCCCACGCGCCGCATCCGCCAGTTTGCCGCCCGCGTGCTGCACCTGCTTGCCGAGCGCGATCCGCAGCGCGTCGTGCCCTGCGTGCCCGCGTTGATCGAGGCGCTCGACCGCCCCGAGGCGCAGACCCGCTGGGAGGCCCTCGATGCCCTGACGGCGCTCGCCACCACCTGCCCCGAGCAGCTGGGCGATGCCTTTGAGGGCGCCGAGACCGCACTGTTCGACGAGATCTCCTCCACGCTGCGCTATGCCGCCTTCCGCCTGCTGTGCGTGTGGGGTGCCACGAGCGTCGAGCGTTCGCGCGAGGCTTGGCCCATCCTGGACGAGGCCATCCAGTGCTACCACGGCGACCTTGAGTATCGCGACATGCTCGGTTGCCTGTACGAGTTTTGCCAGGGCGAGATCGACGCCGAGGTTGCCGAGAAGCTTGCGCTGCGCCTTAAGTTCGATGCCGAGAACGGTAAGGGCAGCTATCTTAAGGCCCGTTCGAGCGAGATTTGCGAAATGCTTGTTAAACGTTTTGGCCTGGATCTCTCCAAAAAGAAGAAGCGTGCTAGCGTAAAAAAATCTGACGACGCCGAAGACGAGGAGTAACAGATTATGGCGCACGATGTAGTCCTGATTCCCGGTGACGGTATCGGTCCCGAGATTACGCAGGCCATGCGCCGCGTGGTCGAGGCCACCGGTGTCCAGATCAACTGGAACGTCCAGGAGGCCGGTGCCGGCGTCATGGACGAGTTTGGCACGCCGCTGCCCCAACATGTGCTCGATGCGGTCGCCGAGACCAAGGTTGCCATCAAGGGCCCCATCACCACGCCGGTCGGCACGGGCTTCCGCAGCGTTAACGTCGCCCTGCGCAAGCACTTCGACCTGTACGCCTGCGTGCGCCCCTGCCTGTCGCAGCCGGGCGACGGCTCGCGCTTCCGCGACGTCGACCTGGTCATCGTGCGCGAGAACACCGAGGACCTCTACGCCGGCATCGAGTTCGATGAGGGCGCTGCCGAGGTCGAGGAGCTCTCGCAGCTTGTCGAGCGTTCGGGCCAAAAGACCTTCGCCGCCGATTCCGCGATCTCGATCAAGCCGATCTCCATCGCCAAGAGCCGCCGCATTGTGGAGTATGCCTTTGAGTATGCCCGCCGCTGCGGCCGCAAAAAGGTGACGGCCGTGCATAAGGCCAACATCATGAAGGCAACCGACGGCCTGTTCCTGCGCGTTGCGCGCGAGGTGGCCGCCAACTATCCCGACATTGAGTTCAACGACAAGATCGTCGACGCCACCTGCATGGGCCTGGTCCAGAACCCCAACGACTTCGATGTCCTGGTGCTGCCCAACCTGTACGGCGACATCGTGAGCGACCTGTGCGCCGGCCTGGTGGGCGGCTTAGGGATGGCCCCCGGCTCCAACATCGGTGCCGACTGTGCCATCTTTGAGGCGACGCACGGCTCCGCTCCCGATATTGCTGGTCAGGATATCGCCAACCCCACGGCCGAGATTCTCTCTGCCGCGATGATGCTCGATCACCTGGGCGAGAACGACGCGGCCAATCGCATTCGTGCCGCCGTCTCTGCCACGCTCGACGAGGGCGAGCAGGTTACCGGTGACGTGCGTCGTGCCCAGACCGGCTCCGTTGAGGGCGCTGTGGGTACGCAGGCATTTGCCGATGCCGTTATCGCGCACCTGGCCTAAGGCATGCACACTGCAAACGCCTAAATAGTACTTAAGTGTTTGCGTATAACCTAAGAATCAATACGCCCGGCGCTCTGTCGGGCGTATTCTATTGGGGACTATGTTTCCTAACAAGGAGTAACCGATATGGGTCTGATTCAAAAGAAGGACGAGAAGGACGAGATCGACGGCATCCAGATCATCGAGCGCGGCGAAGGACCCGACGGTGACGAGGACGAGAAGATCGACCTGGTCGCCGGTACGTCTGCCGAGCACATTGCCGCCGGCACGACGGCCGAGGAGGAGGACGCCCGACTGGAGGCTCGGATTGCCGCGGATGCCGCTGACGAGAACCTCATGCCCGAGGAGCAGGATGAGGACAGCGACTCCGACGTGGACGACCACGCTTGCAAGCACAAGAAGACGATGATTGCCGCCTTTGTAGTTGCAGTCGTGATCGCTGCCGTGGTCGGCTTCTTTATTGGCAACGGTGGTTTTGGCGGCAAGGGCGTCGGCTCGGCGACCCTGACCGAGGACCAGCTCGATTCGACCGTGGCGAGCTACAGCTACAACGGCAAGAAGAGCGACATCACCGCGCGCGAGGCCATCGAGAGCCAGTACAGCCTCGATACCGTCAAGGATAGCGATGGCAACTACACCGCTCCTTCTGCCGACGTCATCCTGTCCTATGTGCGCAACAAGATCCTGCTCGACGCTGCCGAGGACGAGGGCATTACCGTCTCTTCTAAGGAGATGAAGAAGTACGCCGAGGATTCCATCGGCACTTCGGACTACAAGACCATGGCCACGCAGTACGGCGTGTCCAAGGACCAGGCCAAGCAGATCGTCCGTCAGTCCGCGACGCTGCAAAAGCTCTACAAGAAGAAGGTGGGCGATAGCTCTGCAAGCATGCCGACCGCCCCGACCGAGCCTTCTGACGGCAACGAGGAGACCGCGAGCAAGGACTACGCCGACTACATCATCAAACTTGCCGGCGACGAGTGGGATAGCTCGAAGGGCACCTGGAAGGACGCCGACAGCACCTATGCTAAGGCCTTCGCCGACGATGCCTTTACCGCCGATAGCGCCACCTATAAGCAGGCCATGACTGCCTATTACACTGCTTACCAGCAGTATTCTTCGCAGGCTTCGAGCGCCAGCTCCAAGTGGACCGAGTATGCCAACGGCCTGTACGCCAAGGCCAACATCAGCATCTACGGCCTGTTTGCGTAAGATTTGCCCGAGCTACCGAGCGCGAAGCTGATATATCTGATTAAGCCCGCTAGAACGGATGTCGTTCTAGCGGGCTTATTGCGTTTAGGCGCTGGTGGCTAAATTATGTCTATTAATCTTTAAGTCCAAAGAGGTTATCGGCTTCATCGTCAGGCATATATTCCAGTACATCGCCCGGTTGGCAGTCGAGTGCCCGGCATATCGCGTCAAGAGTTGAAAAGCGCACGGCAGAAACCTTGCCCGTCTTGATGCGCGACATATTGACCTGGGAGATACCCACGCGTTCCGCAAGCTCTTTGGATGAAATCTTGCGTTCGGCAAGCATGCGGTCGAGCCGCAGAATAATCATGGATTCCCCCTAGAGCAACTCGTCATCTTGTTTTTGCAGGATACACCCGTACTGGAAGATGCTGGCAATCAGGCTAATAATTAGGCCTGCAAAGAGCATAGAGAGGTCGAGATGCTGCCCGCCAAGCGCATCCGTAAAGCTACCGCCAAATCCTGAGAGTATCAGCCCTGTGACTATGGCACCAAAAAGTTTCACGGCAGCGCCGCCGATAAGGAACAAATGTCCTATTTGACGTAGTATGCGGATGCATTCGAGGTCAAAGGGCCTGCCCGCCTTTTCAATGGCGGAGAAAAACCTGTATGCGCTTAGCGCGATGGCAAGCGCGAGGCATGCCATCATGGCGCTCCCTATGGCAGTATGACCGTCGTGCGCGACAAGCATAAGAGGAGTCTGTTCATTGGTGCCGACGAGAGCGAGAATTGGCCCTTCGCTAGCCTCAAGCTCTACGGATTGGAGACAGAACCCTTGGGAGAGGCTAGGCAATATGACTAGATCTTCGATTGCAATGACTGCGAGGAGTGCCAGAGCGAGCGCCACGATGGTGCAGATTGTGCCCCATTTGCAGTAGCGAGTGAGCTTCCTCAGTTTGGCTATTGCCTGTTCACGGTCGATGGCTTCATTCGATTTGGATACGTTCCAGCGGATCATAGCTCCTCCAACCAATGTCTTGGATGATACTTGTATCTTATATCATACTTAATGATAAACGATAAACAATTACAGATTAGAGTAAGTAATGTTTGTGAGACGAATAGCGAGAGCTATGGCATATTCAGGGAATGGGAGTTTGGAACGCGGGGGATGGACGAGTATTGAAATACCCTGCAACCGCGCAAGTGCTTCATCGAGTCTCCCCAATTCATCTAGGAAAAAGGCTGCAAACGATTGAAATTCTCCGGTGAACGGTCAAAAACTACCGTTCACCGATAATATCGAAACTGGTTCTTACTGGTATTAAGTCAAAAAGACCAATTCACAAATCTTCACAATGACCTGCATTTTTTCTACACGCCATTTTTAGCCACCCTGCGTTGTTTAGACACGAAAAAAGTTCCGATCTTTCGTCAAATCATTTCGAAACGGTTTCAAAACCGCAGGTAGAAGTGTTAATGAGCGGTAAACGGTCGATTTTTCGCCGTGAACGGTGCAAAAACGTTTTACTGTATGAATCAACGAAAGCAACCTCTTCTGTGGTGATATAGTGACAAAAACACGTCACGTGGTTACTACCAGTTGAGAGACCACTGGTTCTCAAAGAACGCTTTCCAAGAAGCTTTAAGGGCGATTGCCCGTTGGCTTCCGAACATCATCGGACTCAGATCGTACACACCTTCGGAAGGGAAATTTGAATGGTTGGCTTTATTCTTACCGGTCATGGACAGTTCGCACCCGGCCTCGCAAGCGCTATCGCTATGGTCGCCGGTGATCAGCCCGCTTTTACCGTCGTTCCTTTCGAGGGCGACCAGGCTGCTTCCTACGGTGAGGATCTCCGCGCCGCTATCACCGCCATGCGCGAGGAGTGCGATGGCGTGCTCGTCTTTACCGACCTGCTTGGTGGTACCCCGTTCAACCAGGCAATGATGATTGCCCAGGATGTCGACAACGTCGAGATTCTGACTGGCACGAACCTTCCCATGGTTATTGAGCTTCTGTTCCTCCGCGGCAACGCTACGCTCGCCGAGCTTGGTGAGCAGGCCGTGACCGTTGGCCAGACGGGCATCACCGCCCAGACGGTTGCCTCCGTCGCTGGTGCCGAGGAAGAGGATATCTTCGGTGACGAGGACGGCATCTAATGGCCGATTTCGGAGCCAGCGTCCTGAGCTCCTCGGTCGCTCTTTTAGGTCTTCTCGTCATCATGGGTGTGATTTACACCATTTGGTCTCAGATCAACATGAAGAAGAAGCAGAAGTACTTCAAGGAGCTGCACACCGAGCTCAAGCCGGGTCAGGAGGTTCTTTTCGCCGGCGGTATCTACGGAACCGTCAAGGGCATCGAAGGCGAAAAGGTCCAGATCAAAGTCCGATCCGGTGCCGTCGTAGATGTTTCGCGTTACGCGATTCAGGAGATCAAGTAACTGTCGTCAGCAAATAACGAAAGGAAGCTGATCAACATGGCAGAACCCAACATTCTTCTTACCCGCATCGATAACCGACTGGTCCATGGTCAGGTTGCCACCCAGTGGAACTCCACCCTGGGTTCCAACCTTATCCTCGTCGCCAACGACGATGTGTCGACCAACACCATGCGTCAGAACCTCATGAAGATGGCCGCTCCCGCCGGCGTCGCTACGCGTTTCTTCTCCCTGCAGAAGACCATCGACGTCATTGGCAAGGCGAGCCCGCGCCAGAAGATCTTCATCGTGGCCGAAACACCGGAAGACGTGCTTACGCTCGTCAAGGGCGGTGTGCCTATAAAGAAGGTAAACATCGGCAACATGCACATGTCGGAAGGAAAGCGCCAAGTCGCCACCTCCGTCGCAGTTAACGACGAGGATGTCGCTGCGTTTAAAGAGCTGCAGGAATTGGGGGTGGAGTTGGAGATCAGGCGCGTTCCGAGCACGCCTGTTGAGGACACGAGCAAGCTCTTCTCGTAATCCTCGTGATCCACGTTGTCAGGATTGAAACCCTGACGTTCTGTACGTGATATCCAAAGTGCGTACATACATTTTGAAAGGAGGAGCAAGATGGAATACTCGATCATCCAGGTCGCTCTGGTCTTCATCGTCACGTTCGTCGCGGCAATCGACCAGTTCAACTTCCTCGAGTCTCTCTATCAGCCCATCGTCACCGGCGCCGTCATCGGTCTTATCCTTGGCGACCTCAACACCGGTCTTCTCGTGGGTGGTACCTATCAGCTCATGACGATCGGCAACATGCCGATCGGAGGCGCTCAGCCGCCTAACGCCGTCATCGGCGGCATCATGGCAGCCATTCTCGCTATCGCTACGGGCCTCGAGCCCAACGCGGCAGTCGGCCTTGCCATTCCGTTCGCTCTGCTTGGTCAGCTCGGCGTTACCCTGGTCTTCACGCTTATGTCGCCGCTCATGTCCTCCGCGGACAACATGGCCCACAACGCTGACACCAAGGGTATCGAGCGTCTGAACTACTTCGCCATGGCTCTGCTCGGCCTGATCTTCGCTGTCGTCGTCACCCTGTTCTTCATCGCTGGCGCTACCATCGGTCAGACCATCGCTTCCGCCATCCCGACTTGGCTGCAGACCGGTCTCTCCGCTGCAGGCGGCATGATGCGCTTCGTCGGCTTCGCCGTCCTGCTCAAGGTTATGATGAACCGCGATATGTGGGGCTTCTTCCTCATGGGCTTTGGCCTCGCGCTCATCACCGTTGCCAACGATTCGCTGGCAACGCCTGCCCTGCTCATCCTCGCTCTCATCGGCTTCGGCATCGCTTTCTGGGACTTCCAGCAGCAGACCGAGCTGAAGGGTGCAGCTGTTTCTGACGGAGGTGACTTCGAAGATGGCATCTAATGAGTATGTGATCCCGGAGCACTACGAGGATCTCACTCCTGCTCCGCAGCTCGACCAGAAGACCCTCAACAAGATGGCTTGGCGCTCCTGCTTCCTGCAGGCATCGTTCAACTACGAGCGCATGCAGGCCGCTGGCTGGCTCTACTCCATCATCCCCGGTCTGGAGAAGATCCACACCAACAAGAACGACCTCGCGGCTTCCATGAGCCACAACCTGGAGTTCTTCAACACCCACCCGTTCCTCGTCACCTTTGTTATGGGTATCGTGCTTTCGCTCGAGCAGAACAAGGTTGACATCCCCACGATCCGCGCCGTCCGCGTCGCCGCAATGGGCCCGCTCGGTGGTATCGGTGACGCCCTGTTCTGGCTGACGCTCGTGCCTATCACGGCCGGCATCACCTCCAACATGGCCATCAACGGCAACGCCGCTGCGCCGATCATCTTCCTGGTGATCTTCAACGTCGTCCAGTTCGCTCTGCGCTTCTGGCTCATGAACTGGTCCTACAAGCTTGGCACCAGCGCTATTGACGCTCTGACCGCCAACATGCAGGCCTTTACGCGTGCCGCTTCCATCATGGGCGTCTTCGTCGTCGGTTGCCTGGTCGTCACCATGGGTGGCACCCAGATCAACCTCCAGATCCCCAACGGCACCACCCGTGGCCTCTCCGCTACTACCGTGATCGTCTCCGAGAAGGAGGCCGAGAACTTCACCGGTATGGAGGGCATCGATACCGAGACCGCTGAGGCCGGTACCATCGCCATGACCGATGAGGACGGCAACGCCCTCACCGCTTCCGATGCCGACGGCAACGCTGTCGAGTGCGGCGTCACCGATCTGGGCAACGGCATGGAGTCCGTTACCTACGGCACCGTCACCGAGGATCCGGTCAACTTCTCTGTTGCCGACACCCTCAACACCATCGTCCCGAAGCTCGTCCCGCTTATGCTTACGCTGCTGCTTTACTACATGTTTGCTAAGCACAGCTGGACCCCGACCAAGGGCATTCTGCTGCTCTTTGTCCTGGGCATCCTGGGCGCTGGCCCGCTTGGTCTCTGGCCGAGCATCTGGTAAGGCTCTAGCTTGAGGGGTGTGTCCCTACGCGGCTCACACCCCGACCCCTTAAGCCATGTGTATGTTAAAAGCCGCGTGCTCGAAAGAGCGCGCGGCTTTTGTTTTCTTGATGATTCGGGTGTTGCGGACCGATAATGCTTAACACCCTAGGCAGTTAGCCGAGTTTGAGCAAAAGGGAGGATAGGATGGCGATCGGAGCGCGTAAGCAACCGCTGTACGATCAGCTGGTCGATATTCTGACCGAAAAGATTGACCATGAATATCGCGCCGGTGACATGATTCCTTCCGAGCGCGAGCTTTCGGAGCGCTATGGTCTCTCGCGCACTACGGTACGCCTGGCTCTGCAAGAACTGGAGCGTTTAGGACTGGTGGTTCGGCAGCACGGTCGCGGTACCTTTGTGACCGACCGTTCGGCAAAGGCAACCAATCTTATGCAGTCCTACAGCTTTACCGAGCAGATGCGCGCGATGGGTCGCGACCCCGAGACCACAATTCTCGAGTTTTGCGAGATGGAGGCCGATAAGAATCTGGCCGAGCACATGGGATTGCGTATCGGTGATCGCATTTTTAAGCTCAAGCGCCTTCGTTCTGCCGACAACATGCCCATGATGGTCGAACGCAGCTATCTACCGGTTCGTCAATTTCTGTCCCTAAAGCGACCGCTGCTGGAGCGTAAGCCGCTTTACGATGTGATTGAGCAAGACTTTCAGCAAAAGATACGCGTGGCCGAAGAGGAGTTCTATGCGAGCATAGCCCGTCCCACCGATGCCCACCTTTTGGAAATTGTCGAGGGCTCGCCTGTGCTCGATTTGGTTAGGACTACGTATAACGAGTCAAACGAGGTTGTGGAGTATACGCTCTCGGTTGCTCGTGCCGATCAGTTTAAATACAAGGTTTACCACCAGCGTAGCGACTAGTGTTGGCACCGTTTCCATATGATGATTCTTTGTATTTAACTGGTTACTACCAGATAACCAACCGAAGTGTATAATTGCACGTCAGAGGATTACTTCTAGAGAGAGGTATTAGAAATGTTCGAGAAGAGTGTCGAGGAGCTCACCGAGCTCGGCGCCCAGATCACCACGGCCGAGATTGCTCAGCAGCCCGAGCTTTGGCGTGATACGCTCAACATCTATCGCGAGAACAAGGAGGCCATCGAGGCCTTCCTGGCCGAGGCTCGCGCTATGGGCGAGGGCCGTTTGTCCGTTGTCTTCACCGGTGCCGGTACGTCCGACTACGTTGGCGATACCTGCGCCCCGTACCTGCGTCACGCTGGCAACACTGATCTCTACGACTTTAAGCCCATCGCCACGACCGACATCGTGAGCGCACCGCGTGACTTCCTGCGCGCCGAGGATCCTACGCTCGTGGTTTCCTTTGCCCGCTCCGGCAACAGCCCCGAGAGCCTTGCTGCCGTCGCCGTTGCCAAGGAGCTCGTCCACAACGTCAAGTTCCTCAACATCACCTGCGCTCCCGAGGGCAAGCTTGCCGTCGAGTCTGCCGATGATCCCAACGCGCTGACGCTGCTTATCCCGCGCGCCAACGACAAGGGCTTTGCCATGACTGGTTCCTACACCTGCATGACCCTGCTCTCTACCCTTATTTTCGACACTGCCTCTGACGAGCAGAAGGCCGAGTGGGTCGAGACCATCGCCAAGATGGGCGAGGAGGTCATCTCTCGTGAGTCCGAGGTTGCCGACTACCTCGCTGGCGACTTCAACCGCGTGACCTACCTTGGCTCCGGCTCCTTCGGTGGCCTTGCCCAGGAGAGCCAGCTCAAGATCCTCGAGCTCGCTCACGGTCTGGTTGCTACTTCCTACGACACCTCCATGGGCTATCGTCACGGACCTAAGTCCTTCGTCGACGATAAGACGCTCGTCTTCGTGTTCGTCAACAACGACGCCTACACCCGTCAGTACGACATCGACATCCTCAACGAGATCGGTGGCGACGATATTGCTCAGCACACCGTTGCCGTTCAGCAGGATGGCGCTACTGTCTACGAGGGCGAGTCCTTCACCTTTAAGGGCTACGAGGCGCTTCCCGAGGGCTACCTTGCTCTGCCGTTCGTGATGTTTGCCCAGGCAATCAGCCTGCTCAACTCCGTGCACGTGGGCAACACGCCCGATACGCCGAGCCCCACCGGCACGGTCAACCGCGTGGTCAAGGGCGTGACGATTCACCCCTTCACCGCTTAATCGCGTCCCCCTGTAAGGGCGCCCGTCCGCTCATAACGGCGGGCGGGCGCTTTTTGTTTTACGTGAACTGGGTATAAGCATCACCACAGTCAACTGCTTTAGAAGCAAGGAGTGCATATGAGCACGTACGCAATTAAGGCTGACAAGTTCTTCTTGCCGGCGGGCCCGCAACTGGGCGGCTATCTTATGGTCGAGAATGGCGTCTTTGGCGCCTGGCAGGCCGACGAGCCCTCTTGCGAGATTAAGGACTACACGGGATCGTGGATCGCGCCGGGTATGGTCGACACCCACATCCATGGCTTCTATAACCACTCGACTACCGATAACGATCCCGAGGGCATCGATATCAGCTCGACCGAGCTCGCCCGTCGCGGCACCACCAGCTGGCTGCCCACGACGTTCACCGATGGCGTCGAGCAGATCAAGGATGCCTGCGCCGCCATCGCCCAGGCGGACGAGGGTCGCGGCCCCGATTTCTGCGGTGCTCGCATTCAGGGCATCTACCTGGAGGGGCCCTTCTTTACCATGAAGCACGTGGGCGCGCAGAACCCCGCTTATCTTATCGATCCCTCCGAGGAGGTCTTCGATCAGTGGCAGGAGGCTGCGGGCGGTCGCATCGTTAAGAGCGCCATGGCTGCCGAGCGCGATGGCGCCGCTGCTTATGCGGCTGCTCTGAACGCCAAGGGTGTGGTGACCAGTATCGGTCACTCCGACGCCACCTACGATGAGTGCATCGCCGCCATCAACGCCGGTGCCAGCTGCTTTACGCATACCTATAACGGCCAGCGCGGACTGCATCACCGTGAGCCCGGTGTCGTGGGCGCTGCCATGTCCACGCCCGAGACCTACGCCGAGATCATCTGTGACGGCAAGCACGTGAACCCTGCCGCCATCAAGGCGCTGCTGCAGGCAAAGGGCTGGCAGCATACGGTACTCATCACCGACTGCCTGGGTTGCGGCGGCATGCCCGAGGGCAGCTATACCAGTGGTGGCATGGACGTCATCATGAAGGACAACCTGTGCTGGCTCGCCGACGGCAAGAGCATTGCCGGCTCGGTGCTCACGCTTGCCCAGGGCGTCAAGAACATCGTCGACTGGGGCATCGCCAGCGCCGATATCGCCATTCGCATGGCAACCGAGGTGCCGGCACGCTCCGCGCACATCGAGGATAAGTGCGGCAGCATCATGCCGGGTCGCGACGCCGACTTTGTCGTGTTCGACCACGAGCTCACCCTCGTCAAGACGTATGTTGGCGGCCAGAGCGTCGGCAACGCCTTTACCGAGTAACGATAGAAAAAGACGGCGGGCCCGAATCTGCTCGGACCCGCCGTATGGGTTAAACGCTCAAAAGCACCTTAACAGTTACAGCTTGTTAGCGATCTTCTTTGCCGTGCGCTTAACGCCGGCCACAAGGCCTCCTGCAGGATGCTCCTTTTCGTATGCTAGGCGCTTCTCGCGCTTGGCGTACTCTTCGACGATGATGTCGCCATACTCGTCTTCGATCTTGTCGAAGAAGTCGACGGCGCCCTTAATTTCTTCAGCGGTCGGGTGTCCCTTTTGGACACCGCCGGCGAGTTTGAACGGCCCCCACGTATCAAAGCCGGGGCAGCCGTAGACACCCATAAAGATGGCCTGCCTCATGCGACAGATCCCATCGATATCCTTGCCGTACCACTTGTTTTTGCCACCGTAGGTCATAAGGCCAAATACCTTGTCCTGCGGCTGCAGCACGTTAGTGAGCACGCGCGCCATATCTTTGTCGATCTCGGAGTAATAAATGCCCGTGGCGACGCCGATCAGATGGTATTCGTGCAGGTCGGGGTACTCGTTTTTACCGAGTGACTTCACGTCGAGGGTATCGATTTCGGGGTGCGCCTCGACGATGGCGTCCACGAGCTTTTTCGTATTGCCGTGGTGGCGTGAGGCATAAAGGATGATGGTTCGCATAAGAAGGCCTTTCAGCTGTAATTGCATTAATGTCTATATGGTACCCCGTTGCATGGCTGGGATACCGGACGCATCGATGAACGTGCGGGTTTGTTCTATGGTTAGGATTGAAACGGGCGCTTGCGTGAAATAAAGCAGTTGTTCGAAAGGATGGGTAATGGAATACGCTCTCTCCAACGATTCGATTTCTATTAAGGTTTCCACTGCCGGCGGCTCGTTTACCTCGATTGAGGCCGACGGTCGCGAGTATTTGTGGCAGGGCGACCCCGCAGCATGGTCCGGTCAGGCGCCGGTCTGCTTCCCGATTTGCGGAGGCTTGCGCGACGACAGCGCCATGACGTTTGCCGGGCATCATGTAAAGCTCGCTCGCCACGGCTTTGCGCGCAAGCAGGAGTGGAAGCTGCTGAGCCAAGGCGAGAACGAGTTGGCTATGTGCCTGGCTTCGGAGGATAACGCCGCGCTACTGAGCGATTATCCGTATCCGTTTAGGCTCGTCGCCCGCTATGCGCTCGAGGACGCCGCCGTGCGTGTCTCCTATGAGGTTACCAACGAGGGCACCGAGGACATGCCGTTCTTTATCGGTGGGCATCCCGGCTTTAGGTGCCCGCTCGATGAGGGCGAGGCCTATACGGACCACGAGTTGCGCTTTGAGAAAGAAGAGGCTGCAGAGCTTTGCACCGCTGTCCCTTCGACTGGCTTGATTGACGTGGACAAGCGCTCCAAGAACCCCATGGTGGGAAAGACGCTGCCCCTGTCGCACGAGCTCTTCGATTTTGCGGAGACCATCTTTGACGTACTCGAGAGTCGTCAGGTCACGCTTTCCAAGAAGGGGGAGGACAAGGGCGTCCGCCTGAGCTTTGAGGGCTTTCCGTACCTCATTGTGTGGAGTAAGCCCGAGGGCGATTTTGTGGCAGTTGAACCCTGGGGCGGCCTCTCGACCTGCTCCGATGAGGACGACGTACTTGAGCATAAGCGCGGCTGCCTTGTCGCCAAGCCCAAGGAGACCATCGTTCGCTCGTTCACGATTGAGATTCTGTAATTCCGTTTTGTCGACTCGTATCGCGAGGCACAAGGAGCCTGCGAGATAAGGAGCTAAAAATGATCCTCACCGTTACGATGAACCCGTCTGTCGATACGCGCTATCAGCTCGATGAGCTCATTATCGACGACGTTAACCGTGTGACGCCCGAAAAGACCGCCGGCGGCAAGGGCCTCAACGTGGCCCGTGTGTTGGGCCAGCTGGGCGACGACGTTGTGGCAACCGGTCTGCTCGGCGGCCACATGGGCGCCTACATGGCCGAGCTCATGGACGCCAACGGTATTAACAACGACTTTGTGCCCATCAAGGGCGAGACCCGCATCTGCCTCAATATCCTTCATGCCGGCAACCAGACCGAGCTGCTCGAGAGCGGCCCGACAATTGCCCCCGAGGAGCTCGATGCCTTTACCGCCAAGTTTACCGAGCTTGCGAGCAAGGCCGCTGTCGTTACCATTTCGGGTTCGCTGCCCCGCGGTGTCGAGGCGGACTACTATGCCAAGATCACGGGCATTGCCGAGAACGCCGGCGCCAAGGTGTTGCTCGATACCTCGGGTGCTTCGCTCGAGGCTGCGCTCAAGTCTGAGGTCAAGCCCGAGCTGGTCAAGCCTAACCTGACCGAGATTAACGGCCTTTTGGGCACGAGCTTTACCACCGACGATGTGGACGAGCTCCGCGCCGCGCTCGCCTCGGATGCTCGCTTCTCCGATATTCCCTGGGTCGTCGTATCCATGGGCGCTGCCGGCTCCGTTGGCTTCCATAACGGCCGTGCATTCCGCGCCAAGACCCCCGATATCCCCGCCGTTAACGCTACGGGCTCTGGCGACTCCACTATCGCGGGCTTCGCGCACGCCATCGCAGCCGGCGCGGATGACGAGACGGTGCTGCGTACCGCCAACACCTGCGGCAAGCTCAACGCCATGGATCCCATGACTGGCCACTTGGTTATGGATCGTTGGGACGAGGTCTACAACGGCGTTGTCGTGACCGAGCTGTAAGAGCTTGTGCCGCGGCCCCGGTATCGGTTGCTTGCCTGTGGTTAGAGCCGATGACAAGTGCGGTAGCATTATGCCGGGGCGCGACGCCGACTTTGTCGTGTTCAATCCCGACCTTAGCCTGGTCGAGACGTATGTGGGTGGCAACAGCGTCGGTAACGTGTTTGCCGAGTAGCCGCCAAAGAAACGATCCGAGAGGGGATTTAGATGATTTACGGTGCACTGGGCGATATCGAGGAATACCGCGGAATGCTCAAGGGCCTCGACGTGCTGATTGACTGGCTCGAGGAGAACGACCCGGCGGAGCTCGAGGTCGGCAGCCATCCGATTCTGGGCGACAAGGTCTTTGCGAACGTCATGGCTCCCACGACGCGTCCCGAGGCCGAGGCTCACTACGAGACGCATCAGCGCTATCACGATCTGCAGATCGACGTCGAGGGTCGTGAGGCCTTTAAGGTCGCTACGGGCAGCCTGACGCTGGTCCAGGAGTTTGACGAGAAGGACGACTACGACCTGGTCGATTCCGACGCTTCGATCGCCGGCGATCTTGCTGACGACAAGTTTGCGCTGTTTGTTGCCGGTGAGCCTCACATGCCCACGCTCGAGTTCCCGGGCGATGGCGCACAGCCGGTCAAGAAGATCTGCTTTAAGCTGCTTGCAAATGCTTACTGGGAGGAGTAGCGAACTGCTCGGCTGAGCCGTTCGTCTGATGGCGTGACTCCCTTGGGGGAGCGCGCTTGAGCCCCGCTGATCGCGGTTCCTTTGGGGATTGCGGTTGGCGGGGCTTTTTGTTGAGTAGGGGAGTTGCCGGCAGCGTTGTGCTTGGATTGGCGGATGTGCGTCCGAAATCGGCAACAAAAAAGCCGCCCGTAGGCGGCTATCTTGTGCAATGGAGCCAGCGACCGGGCTCGAACCGGTGACCCCCGCTTTACGAGAGCGGTGCTCTACCAACTGAGCTACGCTGGCGGCCATGTGATGACGCAACTGAGGCGTCAACGGCTGTCTATGATACGGGACATCGTAAATCCGCGCAAGTGTTGTGACGGCTTTTCTCACTTTAAATGCACTAATATTGGAGACGTGATGTCTCGCTCTTACGGGTCTCAAACAGAATGGGGCAGCCATGGCTCAACCCAAGATCATTCTCACACGTATCGACGACCGTTTCATTTACGGGCAAGACGTTGGGCTGTGGAACGAAGCCGTGGATTCCAACCTCGTCCTGATCGTCAACGATGAGATCGCGGCGGATTCGCGCCAATGGGCACCCATGAGGGCGGCGGCGCCAGAAGGCGTTTGGACACGGTTTTTCTCGGTGCAAAGGACCATCGACATCATCCATACCGCAACGCCGCGCCAATGGATCCTGATTATGGTGGCCTCACCCGCCGATGCGCTCGCGCTGGTTAAGGGCGGTGTGCCCATTACCAAGATCAGCATAGGTCACATGTGGGCAGGGGAGGGCAAGCACCCCGTAACGCCCGCAGTCGCCGTAGACGACGCAGATGTCGCCGCTTTCAAAGAGCTGCAAGAGCTCGGCATAGAGCTAGAAATCCGTTATCTCCCCGGCTCCGACCCCGATCCCATCGAGAACCTGCTCACGTGATCTCCTGGGGGCGGAGGAAAAAGGATCATTTTGCCCTTGCGAGGGACGCGCGCGATATCGCCTGTCAAAAACTATGTCCATTTACTACGTTTGATCGGCTATCGCCGAGCATGTCGAATTTGAGAAAAACAAAACCAAAGGTAGACGGCTCGCGAATTTAACAAAAACCGGTGCATGGTCGAGCAACCCGGGCTAAACGTAGTAAATGGGCATAGTTTTGATATGTCACTCATACAGTCACAGCGAAAATGAGCCCAAAAGATGAAAAAGCGCCCGCCGGCGGTGGTGCCGGCGGGCGCTGCTGTGCGATATGTCGCGTTGTGGGCTTAGTGCCTCATAAAGTGGTACTCGATCACATTGCTGTAGGGGTGACCCGGGCCCACGATGCCCTGCGGGAACAGCGGCTGGTGCGGCGTGTCGGGGTACATCTCTGCCTCGAGGGCAAAGCCGGCGCCCCAGCCATAGTTAGCATCGTCCTTGGCGTGCTCGTCGCCCAGCCAGTTGCCGGTGTAGAGCTGCACGCCCGGGGCGGTGGTGTAGTAGTCAAGCTCGCGGCCGGTCCACATCTCCTCGACGTGCATCGCGCGGCGTAGATTACGGCCGTACTGATAGTTATCGATGCACAGGCAGTGATCGTAGCCATGGGTCTGCTTAATCTGCGGGTCGTCGGCCTCCATGCCGGGTGCGACGGGGCGAAGCTTGCGAAAGTCAAACGGCGTGCCCTCGACGGGAGCGATCTCGCCGGTAGGAATGTTCTGGTCGTCGATGGGCAGGTAGTGGGCAGCGTTAGCAACAAAGAAGTGCTCGCAGTCCATGCCGGCGTTATGGCCGGCAAGGTTAAAGTACGTGTGGTTGGTCATGGACACGTACGTGGCGCAGTCGCTCTCGCAGCCATACTCGATACGAAAGGCGCCGGTGCGCGTCACGGTAAACACGGCCGTAAAGGTGCGGTTACCGGGGAGACCCAGCTCGCCATCCTCAAGCGAGGTGGTCATGCGCACGGCGTTGTGGACCTCGTCGAGTTCAACGTCCCACACGCGTTTATGCAGGCCGTGCTCAAGATCGCTGTGCAGGTTGTTGGCGCCCTCGTTGGCGGGCATATGCCAGTCCGTGCCGTCGATGGTGATCGTGGCGCTCGCGGTGCGGTTTGCCACGGGTCCGATGGTCGAGCCAAAGCAGGCGGGGTTGTCAAAGTAATCCTCGAGCTTATCGAAGCCCAGCACCACATCGCGCACGTTGCCGGGAATGTCGGGCACATCGATACCAAGCACGGTGGCGCCATAGTCCATAATGCGAACGCAGATCTCGGGCCCGTTGAGGGTGTAACGATGAACGGGGGTACCGCACGGCGCGGTGCCGAAAAGCTCGGAAGTGATCATTTGGTTCCTAACATCGAGGTATTCCGGACAAACTGTAGCGCGAACAGGCGAGATTATCACTACACCCCACTAAAGCAGGGGGTATTTTTCTCAAAAAAGTGATGATTAGGGCTGCGTGGGCGTTCATTTTTGACGCGTACGAGTCTGATACAATTTGTTCGTTACTGTTTGAATGATATGCGCGCAGAGAACGGCGAGGATTCATCGTGATTAAGGCAGAGCGACAGGATAAGGTTCGTCAGCTGCTCGAGGAGCAGGGAACGGTCTCGGTCAAGGAGATTTCGGATGCACTGGGCGTTTCGGACATGACGATTCGCCGCGACCTCGAAGAACTTGCGAGCCTGGGCGAGATCGAGCGCGTGCACGGCGGAGCCCGCAGTGCACAGGGCCGTCCGCACGCTATGCTGCGCCATGAGTATTCGCACAGCGAAAAGCGCACTAAGCATGCCGAGGAAAAACTGCAGATCGCACGCCGTGCTGTGGAGCTTATCGAGGAGGGCTCGACCATCTTTTTGGGCACGGGCACCACGGTTGAGCAGATGGCCTCGATGCTGCCGACGTTTCGCCTGCGTATCGTGACCAATTCGCTTTCGGTGTTTAACCTGCTCGAGGCGCGCGAGGACTGTGAGCTGTGCCTCGTGGGCGGTATGTACCGTCGCCGCACTGCCGCGTTTGTGGGGCCGACGGCCGAAGATACCCTGCGTGCGCTGGGCATCGATGCGGCATTTATTGGAGCCAACGGTATCTTGGACGGTGACGTATCTACGTCCAATATGGACGAGGGCCGTATCCAGCAGCTCGCCTTTAGCAAGGCGGACTCGCGCTATCTGATCGCCGATTCCAGCAAGATTGGCAAGCGCGACTTCTACACGTTCTGTCGCCTGGACAATTTGGATGCCGTGGTGTGCGAGCCGGATATTACCGATGAGGATCGCGCCGCCATCGAGGAGCACACGCAGGTCATCTGCTAACTAACGCTGCAGGCGGTACTTCTGTCCCCTGCCGGTGCCCTCAGCTGTAACCAGGCCTGTTTCAACGAGTTTTTTGAGGATGCGAAGTAGCTTCGAGCGGCTAAAGGTCACTTTGGCGGCAAGCTCACTTGTCGATTGAGGGCGTACTCCACTTAGCAGTCCGAATACGGTAAGTTCGTCGCCTTCGAGCCCGGGGTTATCCATGAGAAGGGGAAGTGTGACCACAATGGCATTGTCCGAAACTTGAAAACGGGGCTTTTTGATGCTGCCTTTGTAGGTGTCTCGGATTCGCATAATGCCCGTTCCGAATGCCTCGATAAGGCCTAGGCGCAAAAAGACTTCGGCAAGAATGCCGTTACGTCTAACGGACAGCATGTCGGACAGGTACTCATCGACAGTCATGCTTGCTGGCAAGCCGCCTGGCGAGGCGACCTCCACGCGGTCGTCGAACATCGAGATGCGGATGTGCGCGGGAACATCCCAAGTCCTATGAACGATTGCATTGGTTATTGCCTCACGGAACGCCTCAAGTGGAATGAGCTCCTTGCGAATTCGTTCCATTCCCTTGATCTCTTCGTAGCAGTACTGAGTTTCAAATAGTTCAAGCGCGCTGTCAATTTCTGCTAAGACTGATGCATGCTCAAGAGTTTTGCGCTGTTTAATGAGATTGATGGTGTCACCAAACACTGCAATGTCGATGCCTGGGAAGCCGTTCTCGTCCGCGAGTAGCTCTGCTGCGTTATTGTAGGTCCCGGTCTCATCGAGCAGGCCGAGGGTTTTGAGAGTGTCGGTTGTGAACGACTCAAGCGAAAGCTTTGCTGTTAGGCGATTCTCTAATACGGTGAAAGATAAATCTTGCTTACTTGCCGCGAGCTGTTCAAAGGAGAGGTTTTGACCCTCGAGCACAAGGCGCGAAAGGCCTAGGGTATCAACTGGTATGGTCGCGGTGTCATTGCGCTTGTATGCCTTCGATCGGTACAGGTAAGGCTTCGATCTGCCGGGAAAGACCGTAAGCTCTACGGTTGCATCGAACTCGTTGATTTTTAGGGAGTAATCGGGCTGGGGGATAATCGAATCGTTAATCTTGTTTTCGATATCTAGGCAGGTCTGCTTGGGGTTATCGAGGCCAACGGTTTTTCCGTCGTCATCGATTCCAAATAGGACGCGCCCGCCCGTGCTGTTTGCATAAGCGGAGACGGTTTTAAGGAACGAATTGGTGACGCTCTCCTTGAACTCAAGATCTTTAGACTCTTGCATCATTTTGCTCCGTTTTGCTTCAACTTGACACGAAAAATGACATGTAAAATTTTACACGTCATTTTGCACGTCAAAAGTATGACACGAAAAAATTGCGCATCATTTTGCGCGTCAAGGTGACGCAATATGACATGCAAGGGTGGATTTGACCATCTAATTGTCTCGATCCGTAACAGTTGGGGGTGAAAATCTCGGCTAGATGTTACAGATTGAGATCTATCGGCCCA
>UQPJ01000002.1:0-76529 GCA_900543015.1 uncultured Collinsella sp. | reverse complement strand
TTGGGCGGCGCGCAGCGTCGAGTCGTTACGGCGTTTGGTAAAACGCCGTAACTTAGTAGTTGGCCTCGTAACCGTTGCCGTCGCCGGTGGGCTCTTCGTAGTAGTCCGAATCGCTCGAATCGCTTGAGCCATCGGAATCGTCAGAGCTGACCGATGAGGTTGCGGTACCGTTTGCGTAGTCGTCAGACGTGTTGTTGCTGAGGTCACCGATCGTAGAGCTGGAACCGTCGGAAAGACCCATGGTGTTGGGACCCTTGGGATCCTTGCCGGCATCGACGCGCTCCATCATTTCCTTGAGCTCGTCCTCGTAGACAAAGACGTAGCTCACACCGTCGATCATGGTGCTGTCGTCGGCGTACGAGGGCAGGTTGGCCGAGTAGATACCGTCGACATCCATACCGCGCATGGCATTGACCGTAGCCACGATATCCTGAACGCTCATATCGGTTACGAGCATATCGGACAGCGAATTAACCAGGCCAAAGATCTTCGTGGCATCGAAGTTATTGAGAATCTGGTTGGCAAGGGCGCCAAGCACCTGACGCTGGTGGCGCATGCGCGTGTAATCGCCGTCGGCATAGGTGTAGCGGCAGCGGGCATAGGTAAGGGCGGTGGCACCGTCCATATGCTGCTGGCCAGCGGTAATCTTAATATCCAGGTGCTCGGGGTCGTCAACATCATCGGTTGCGTTAATGTCGATACCGCCAACCGAATCAATCAGCGCCTGCATACCGTCGAAGCTGACCTCGGCATAGTGGGAAATCTGAACACCGCACAGCTCGTTGACCGCCTCGACCATGGCCTCGGCGCCGCCAACGGTATGGCAGGCGTTGATCTTCATGGTCTCGCCCTTGTACTCGACCTTGGTGTCGCGCGGAACGGAAATGAGCGTCGCCTGCTTTTGCGTGGGGTCGATGCGTGCCAGGATAATCGAGTCGGCACGATACGTATCCTCGCCCGGACGGCCGTCGGTGCCAAGAAGCAGCACGTAGAACGGATCCTTTGCCTCATCGGTGTCAACCAGAACCCGACGCAGATTGTCGGTAATGACATTAGAATCGCCGAGCTTGCCCATAATGGTGGCAAACCACAGGCCGGCAGCGGTAGTGGCACTCAGCAGCACGCCAAGCACGACAATGAGCGCGACGTGACGAATCGTGTGGCTACGACGACGTTGGCGAGCTCGCTCGGAATAACGAGCCACGTTATCGCGACTGTAGATCTTGGCCTGCGCACCAGTTGAGGGTCTTCGAGTGGTGGTATCCGCGAGGGGCTTTTTATTAAACATAGGCAACCTGTATTAGTAGATGACGGGATCGGGGACGGTAGCATGCTCGACATGCGCGCCAAGCGCCTGCAGCTTTTCGACAAAATGCTCGTAGCCGCGCTTGATGTGATGGATAGCCGAAACCTCGGTCGTCCCGTCGGCAATCAAGCCCGCTACGACGAGGGCCGCTCCGCCGCGCAGATCGGGCGAGGTAACCTGTGCACCCGAGAAGCCCTTGACGCCATGAATCATGGCATGATGGCTCTCGATACGAATGTCGGCACCCATGCGCACCAGCTCAGAGGCAAACATAAAGCGATTCTCGAAGATGTTTTCGGTAATAACGGAACTGCCGTCGGCAAGGGCGGAGAGCACCATAATCTGCGCCTGCATGTCGGTCGGGAAACCGGGGAACGGAAGCGTCTGGATGTCGACCGGCTTGATACGCTCGGCACGGTTCACATGGACGCCATCCTCGACGCGCTCGCAGTCGATACCCATGAGCTCCATCTTCTTGAGCACCATGCCCAAGTGAATGGGGCAAAAGCCCGTGACATCGACACCGCGATCGTCGGCCATCAACGCACCGGCAACGATAAAGGTACCGGCCTCGATGCGGTCGCCTACTACGCGATGGGTAACAGGATGGAGCTCTTCCACGCCTTCGATAGTCACGACGGGAGTGCCGGCGCCAACAATCTTGGCGCCCATTTCGTTGAGCATGTTGGCGAGATCGACGATCTCGGGCTCGCGGGCGGCATTGTCGATAACCGTGGTACCCTGCGCGCGCACGGATGCCATAATGAGGTTCTCGGTCGCACCGACACTGGCGAACTCGAGCGTGACGGTGGTGCCGCGCAGGCCCTGAGGCGCGCTGGCGTTGATATAGCCGTGGGCGGTATCAAACTCGACGCCCAGGGCCTCAAGACCAAGAATGTGCATATCGATCTTGCGAGCACCCAGGTTGCAGCCGCCCGGCATGGCGATCTTGGCGCGATGGAAGCGACCCAGCAGGGGCCCCATGACGGCGGTGGAAGCACGCATCTTGGCAACAAGCTCGTAGGGGGCCTCCCAAGAATCGACCTGAGAGGTATCAATCTCGAGCGTGTGCTCGTCGAGGACATCGATCGTGGCGCCCATACCCTTGAGCACCTTGCCCATCACGTGGACATCGGAAATATCGGGCACGTTCTGCAGCGTCGTCTTGCCCGGCGCCAGAAGCGTTGCCGCCATGAGTTTGAGCGCGGAGTTCTTGGCGCCCGAGACGGGCACGGAGCCTCCGATGGCGTGGCCACCCTCAACGCGGATAATATCCAAGGTCTACCCTTTCAAAAAGCATGCCCGGGGTGGCTGGGCCATCCCGGGCATGATGTGTTCGCAAATGGTCGAACGCTAAATCGTTTGACTATTGGGCAAGCTTGAGCTTACACCATGCGATTTCATTATAGAGGTAGGCGCGGCGTGCATCATCCTCCGACAAATTACCCAGCTTCTCTTCAAAACCTTGAATATCAGCTTTAAGCTTGTCGGCATCGACGGTCGCCAAATCGCAAGCGCGCTCGGCGAGAACGGTCACGACATCGTCCGCAACCTGGGCATAGCCGCCGGCCACGGCAAACGTGTGGTCGACAGTGCCCATGGCCTTATCGGAAACGCGAACGTAACCGCGGTCGATCGTGCAGATCTCGCTGGAGTGAGCAGGCAGAACGCCAAACTCGCCATCCGTGGACGGAATCGACACAAACGCAGCGTCGCCCTCATAGGCGCAGCTCACGGGGCACACGATGCGGATACGCATAACCTACTTCTCCCCCATCTTGCGGGCGCGCTCGCGCACGTCCTCAATCGTGGAAGCATAGCGGAAAGCCTGCTCGGGCAGGTCATCGGCCTTGCCGTCGACAATCTCGGCGAAAGAGCGGACGGTATCCTCGACGCGGACGTAGACACCGGGGTTACCGGTGAACTTCTCGGCGACGTGGAAGGACTGCGAGAGGAACTGCTGAATCTTACGGGCACGGTTGACCGTAAGGCGCTGTTCCTCGGACAGCTCGTCCATACCCAGAATGGCGATGATGTCCTGAAGGTCGGAGTACTCCTGCAGGAGCTCCTGGACCTTGACGGCGACACGGTAGTGCTCCTCGCCGACGATCGAGGGATCGAGAGCGTCGGAGGAAGACGCGAGCGGGTCGATAGCCGGGAACAGGCCGAGCGACGAAATGCTACGCGAAAGAACCGTGGTAGCGTCGAGGTGCGTAAACGTCGTGGCAGGCGCCGGGTCGGTCAGGTCGTCTGCGGGGACGTAGACAGCCTGGACGGAGGTAATGGATCCCGTCTTGGTCGAGGTAATGCGCTCCTGGAGGTCACCCATCTCGGTAGCCAGTGTGGGCTGGTAACCAACGGCGGACGGCATACGGCCCAGCAGTGCGGAAACCTCGGAACCCGCCTGGGAGAAGCGGAAGATGTTGTCGATGAACAGCAGGACGTCCTGGCCGCGATCGCGGAAGTACTCAGCGGTGGTAAGGCCGGCCAGACCGATGCGCAGACGCGCTCCAGGCGGCTCGTTCATCTGACCATAAACCAAGCAGGTCTTGTCGATAACGCCAGACTCGCTCATCTCGAGGAACAGGTCGGTGCCCTCGCGGGTACGCTCGCCGACACCGGTGAACACCGAGGTGCCGCCGTGCTCCTGGGCGAGGTTGTTGATAAGCTCCTGAATCAGAACGGTCTTGCCGACGCCGGCGCCGCCGAACAGGCCGGTCTTGCCGCCACGGATGTAGGGCTCGAGCAGGTCGACGGCCTTGATGCCGGTCTCGAAGATCTCGGTCTTGGTGGTGAGCTCGTCAAAGCGGGGCGCTGCATGGTGGATGGGGTAGAACTCCTCCACCTCGGGCATGGGCTTGCCGTCGACGGGCTTGCCCATGACGTTCCAAATGCGACCGAGCGTCTTGGGACCAACGGGCATCTTCATGGGCTCACCGGTATCGGTGGCGATGAGGCCGCGCTGCAGGCCGTCGGTCGAGGACATGGCGACCGTGCGGACGACGCCGCCCGGAAGCTGGCTCTCGACCTCAAGGATCGTGCTCAGATGACCGATCGGGGTCTCGGCCTCGACCGTGAGCGCGTTGTAGATCGGGGGCACCGCGCCGTCAAACTTGACGTCGACGACAGGGCCGATGATTCGCACGATGCGACCATCACCGGCAGTCGTCTTCTTGGTGGCTTCCTCGACCGCAAGCTTTACGGTGTTATTAGCCATTACTGTTCCTCCAATGCTGAGGCTCCGCCGACGATCTCGTTGATCTCGGTCGTGATCGAAGCCTGGCGCACGCGACTATACGTGCGGGTAAGGGTCGAGATGATCGCGGTGGCGTTTTCCGTCGCGGAGTGCATGGCCTTGCGGCGTGCACCCTGCTCGGCAGCCGCCGAATCGATCAGGGCCTGGTAGATGACCGTCAGGATATAAGACGGCACAAGCTTGCCGAGAACATGCTCAGGAGAGGGCACGAACTCGAACGTGGACGAGATGCGCTTAGGGGCGTCGGTCTCGTTCTTACGCGGACCGTGGGCCATAGCGATCATCTCGGGGTCGAGCGGCAACAGATGCTCGACGCGAAGCTCCTGATCCACGCGGTTCTTGGCGTGGTGGTAGACAAGCTCGACACGGTCAAGCTCACCGGCACGATACGCATCGCAGATATGAGAGGAAATCATGCGGGCCTGATTGAAATCGGGCTCAGAGGAGTTGCCCTCAAAGTGCATGACAACGTTTGCGCGGTCACGGAAATACGTGGCCGGCTTACGCCCGCACGCGATGATCTCGCACTCGATGCCGTCGTTCGCCCAAGAAGCGGCGAGCTTTTCGGCCGTGCGCTCCACCGTCGTATTGAAACCGCCGGCAAGGCCGCGGTCCGAGGCAATAACGACAATCAGGCCATGCTTGACGCTCTCATGCTTCTGCAGCATGGGATCGGTGCCCGAACAGGAGGCGTCGCCGGCGACCGTCAACATGACGTCGGTCAGCGCCTCCTTATAGGGCTCGGCCTGCTTGGAGCGATCGAGGGCACGACGGATCTTGGCCGTAGAGACCATCTCCATCGTGCGCGTGATCTGCTTGGTCGTGGTAACCGAGGAGATTCGCTTCTTAATGTCGCGAAGGTTGGCCATGGGGCTTAGTTCTCCTCTGATCCAGAAACATCCGAATGGTGCTTGGCCATGAACTGCTGCTTGAAGTCGCCGATGACGCGCAAGAGCTCAGCCTTGGTGTCATCATCGATCTTCTTGGCGCGAACCTTGTCGAGCAGCGAGCCAAAGCCATTGTCCATGTACTCGATGAGCTCGGCACGAAAGGGCAGCACGTCGGCGATCTCCAGGTCATCCAGGAAGCCCTCGTTGCCAGCGAACAGCGTAACGATCTGCTCGCCAACCTCAAACGGCTTGTAACGCGGCTGCTTCAGGAGCTCGGTCATGCGAGCACCATGGGTCAGCTGCTTCTGAGTAGCCTCGTCGAGGTCGGAGCCGAACTGCGTAAAGCCAGCGAGCTCCTGGTACGAAGCGAGGTCCAGACGGAGGTTGCCGGCGACCTGCTTCATGGCCTTGGTCTGCGCATCGCCACCGACGCGGGACACGGAGATGCCCACGTCGACTGCCGGGCGCTGACCCTGGAAGAAGAGCTCGGACTGCAGGTAGATCTGACCATCGGTAATGGAAATGACGTTGGTCGGAATGTAGGCCGAGACGTCGCCGTCCTGGGTCTCGATGATCGGCAGTGCCGTCATGGAGCCGTAACCGTTCTTCTTGGACATCTTGACGGCACGCTCGAGCAGACGAGAGTGCAGGTAGAAGATGTCGCCAGGATAGGCCTCGCGTCCGGGCGGACGATGCAGCGTCAGCGACATCTGACGGTAGGCCACAGCCTGCTTGGACAGGTCGTCGTAGATGACGAGCACGTGGCCGCCGGGGTTGGTCTCGCTGGCGGGCTTGCCGTCCTCGCCGTTGTACATGAAGAACTCGCCGATAGCGGCACCGGCCATAGGCGCGATGTACTGCATAGGGGCGGAATCGGCAGCGGTGGCCGAAACGATGATGGTGTAGTCGAGCGCACCGTGCTGAGCGAGGGTCTCGCGGATGTTGGCAACCGTGGAGGCCTTCTGGCCGATGGCGACATAGATGCAGACCATGCCCTTGCCGCGCTGGTTGAGGATAGCGTCGATGGCGATGGCGGTCTTGCCGGTCTTACGGTCGCCGATGATGAGCTCGCGCTGACCGCGGCCAATAGGCACCATGGAGTCGATAGCGAGCAGACCGGTCTGAACCGGCTCGCACACCGGGGTACGATCGATGACGCCGGGAGCCTTGAACTCGATGGGGCGACGGTGCGTGGCGACGATGTCGCCCAGGCCGTCGATGGGCCGGCCGAGCGGATTGACGACGCGGCCGAGCATGGCACGGCTCACGGGGATATCCATAATGCGGCCAGTGGTGCGGCACTCGTCGCCTTCCTTGATGGAGTCGACGGCACCGAACAGAACGGCGCCGACCTCGTCACGGTCAAGGTTCTGGGCAAGGCCGAAGACGGTCTCACCGGTATCGGAGCTCTTGAACTCCAGAAGCTCGCCTGCCATGGCGCTCTTGAGGCCGGAGACGCGCGCGATGCCGTCGCCTACCTCGTCGACCGTTGAAACCTCATGCGTATCGACCGTCGCGGAGAGGCTCGTGAGCTGCTCCTGCAGTTTCTTGGCGATATCCTGGGCATTGAGGGTTTCGGACATTAGGCTTCACCTCCGTACGAATTAGCAGAGTTTGCGAGGGTCTCCTGCGCGATGCGCAGCTGCGTCTTGACGGAAATGTCACGACGCTCGCCGCGGGCCTCGAGCACCAGGCCGCCCACGATAGACGGGTCAACCTGCTCGATAAGGAATACCTTGCGACCGAAGTCCTGCTCGCATTTCTTAGTGATGGTTTGACGCAGCTCGTCGTCGAGCGGGATCGCCGTGGTGACGGTCACGCCCACTACATCCTCGTCTTCCTCGGCAACATACTTAAAGGCAGCTGCCACCTTGGGAAGAAGGTCGAGCTGGTCGCGCTTGGACATGGTGTCGAGCACGGCGATGATCTCGGGGCTGGCAGAAGCCAAGCGCTCGATCATCTCGAGGTCCTCGAACACATGGTTCTCGGCCTTAGCGGCTTCCAGAAGGGAGCGCGCGTAGGTCTCGAGCACCTTGTCCTGATAGCGGCTAGTCGGCATTCAGGCTACCTGCTTCCTGGATGTAGCGCTCGATGAGCTTCTTCTGCTCGGCATCGTCCTCGAGTGCCTCGCCCACGATCTTGGTGGCGACGGCAACGGACAGGTCGGCGATGGAGCTCGCGGCACCGGCGTAAATGGACTTGCGCTCGTCCTCGACGGTCGTATGGGCCTTGGCGATGATCTCCTCGGCCTCCTTGTGAGCAGCCTCGATGATACGGGCGCGCTCGGACTCGGCGTCCTTACGGGCCTCGAGAACGATGTCGGCAGCCTGACGACGGGCGTCGGTGACGATCGAGTCGGACTCAGCGCGCTTGGCGATAGCCTCCTGCTTGGTCTTCTCGGCCTCGTCGAGGCTCTCCTCGATCTTCTTGCCGCGCTCCTCCATGGTTTTCATGATGCCCGGCAGGGCGACCTTGGCCAGCACGATCCAGATGATCAGGAAGGCGATAAGCGCCGGGATGAACTCCGCCATCTTAGGGATGAGGATGTCCGCACCGGCAGCGCCGTCCTCGGCGAACGCGGAAACCGGCATGAGCAGCGCGGCCGCGGACGCGGAGAGTGCGATCGCGCTCTTCTGGGATGAAAGATTCATACTTGACGCTCCGTGCTATTTAACGATCAGCGCGACAACGAAGCCGATCAGAGCCAGAGCCTCGCCGAAGGCGGAGCCCATGATGAAGACGGTGAACACGCGGCCCTGGACCTCAGGCTGACGGGCCATAGCACCCGTAGCACCCAGAGCAGACAGGCCGATAGCAAGACCAGCGCCGATAACACCGAGACCGTAACCGATAACTCCCACGATTCCTCCTTTGTCGTGCGTGTCTTATTTCACGCAGGATAACCTTTTTATAACTGCCGGGCTCCATGGGTACGGGCACCGGCGGTTTAACGAATTGCCTTACCTTTAAGGCGCGAACGGAAGACTACTCCTCCTCTGCGACCTCCTCTGCCTCGGAGACATACACGGCGGTAAGGACCGTGAAGACGTAAGCCTGGATGGCGCCGACCACAAGCTCGATCGCATAGATCAGGATGAGGATGGCAAGCCAGGCCAGCGAAGGCAGGGCGCCGACGGCGTGCGCCGCGGAAACCTGCTGAAGCAGCGGCTGCATGAACATGCTCGCCATGATGGCGAACGAGCCCATGACCACGTGTCCTGCGAACATGTTGCAGAACAGACGGACGGCGAGCGTGATGAGGCGCAGGAAGGTCGAGAAGAGCTCGACGACCCACACGAGCACGTTCATCGGGAAGCTCACGCCCTGCGGGGCGAGGCTCTTGATGTAGCCGATCACGCCGTGAGCCTTGCATCCGTAATAGATGAAGTACACGAAGGCGAAGATGGCGAGCGCGGCGGTGGAGCCGATTGCGCCGGTGCCGGGCTTCATTCCCGGGATCAGGCCGATCATGTTATTGATCAGGATGAACAGGAAAAGCGAGCACAGGAACGGGAAGTGCTTCTTCCAGTTCTCACCCACGACGCCCTTGCCGATATCGTTCTCGACGTACTCGATGATGTACTCGAAACCGTTGACGAAGAAGCCCTTGGGAACCAGGGTCTGCTTCTTCTTGAACACGGCCAGGACGATCAGGAGCACGATCGTGGAGACAATCAGCCAAAACGAGTACTGCGTGATGCCGCAGCTCAGATCGCCCACGACAGGGGTGGAGCTGAACTCGCTGACCAGATGATTAATCTCATCAGGCAGCTTTTCAAAAATTTCCACGACTTACCTTTCGACCTCATGAGGATCTCGCAGCGCCTTGGCGACGCGAACCGCGCAGGCGGCCATAAAGGCCACGAAGCCGATCGCCTCGCCCAGGAGGAACATGCGAAATGCCTCTCCGAACAACACAAACACAACCAAGGTAAAGACGAGCAGGGCGATTGCCGAGACCGCCAGACTCACCATACCCTTGAGCATGTCCGCATTCTGTTTATCGTCAAGAACCGGCTTGAGCGTAAAGACAAAGGGAAGGAAGGCAATTGCGCCCGCGATGGCGCCTGCAACGATAGCGAGCAGATCGGCTATCTGAAACACTGGCGTCCTCACTTTCCTTTTTAACGCTTCACAGAACAGTTCCCGCCAAACATTGGTGACTATTGTACGAGCCAATCGCTAAAGTACAACCGAAAAAGCATCGGTTAATACGCACCTGTTCGTTTTCTTAAGACCTTCTTTATGCCGCAGGTACGGTAATACGTTTTTCTCGAACCCTGCAGGGCAAAACGTCCGTTAACAGGAGTGCGCGCGGTCGCCTTTTGTTCGTCCGCGCGCACCGTTTCTTCGTATTTGCAGCCGCGGCCGTTTAGCCCAGCGACTAGAGCGTGCCGTAGATGCGGTCGCCGGCGTCGCCGAGGCCGGGAACGATGTAGGCAGCCTCGTTGAGATGGTCGTCGATGGCGCAGGTATAGATATGCACATCTGGGTCCTTCTCGGTCAGCGACTTGAGGCCCTCGGGGGCCGCGACGATGCACAGCATGCGGATGTCCTTGACACCGCGCTCGCGCAGGTAGCTGATGGCCATCTCGGCCGAACCGCCCGTGGCAAGCATGGGGTCGACGACCAGGCAGATGCGCTGGTCGATATCCTTGGGCATCTTGCAGTAATACTCGTGCGGCTCGTGGGTGACCTCGTCGCGCTCCATGCCGATGTGGCCCACGCGAGCGGAGGGCACCAGGTCGAGGATGCCGTCGACCATGCCAAGGCCCGCACGCAGGATGGGCACGATGGCGAGTTTCTTGCCGGCAAGCTGTTTGAACGTGGCGGTAGTGATGGGGGTCTCGACCTCGACGTCTTCCATAGGCAGGTCGCGCATGGCCTCGTAGCCGTCAAAAAGCGCGAGTTCGCGCACGAGCTGACGGAACTGGTTGGTGCCGGTGTTTTTGTCGCGCAGGATCGACAGCTTGTGCTGGACGAGCGGGTGATCGACAAGCGTCACACGGGACGCATCGTAGGTGACGGTCATGGATTGATTGCCCCTTTCGTTGCGGCCGCAAAACGGCCTAGCTGACAAGGCGCGCAGCAATGTTGCCGCCGCACGCCATGCATTAGTTTAGCGGTTTGTTGTATCGAGCAGCCCATCGCAGCCCTACTGTGAGGTGCTGAGTGAGCGCCTGACTGCATCACGCCAGCCCGCAAGGTTTTGCTCGCGGCGCTCGGCGGACATGTGGGGAAGGAAGGTCCTAACGATCTGGGCATTTTGCTCCAGCTCTTCCAGGTCTTCCCAATAGCCGACGGCAAGACCCGCCAAGTACGCGGCACCGATTGCCGTGGTCTCCACCGTCTCGCATTGCAGCACGGGGATATCCAGCAGGTCGGCCTGGAATTGCATGATGAACTCGTTGCGCGAGGCACCACCATCGACAGACAGGCGCTCAATCGAAAGCCCCACGTCCTGCTCCATGGCGCGCAGCACGTCGTAGCTCTGATATGCCATGGATTCGCAGGCGGCACGTACGATGGTCGCACGGCTCGAGGCGCCGGTCAGACCGCACACGATACCGCGAGCATGCGGGTCCCACCAGGGAGCACCCAAACCCGCAAAGGCGGGAACGAAGTAGCAGCCCTCGTTGTCGCTAATCGAAGCGGCGAGTTGTGCCGACTCGCTCACGCTCGAGATGATGCCCATGTTGTTGCGAAGCCAGTTCATCGTTGAGCCGGCGGCAAAAATAGAGCCCTCGAGCGCATAGCTGACTTTGCCGTCCGCAGCGATACCGATGGTGGAGACCAGGCCATTCTTGGATTCGACGATCTCGTCGCCGGTGTTCATGAGCATAAAGCAACCCGTGCCATAGGTGTTTTTGGTCTGGCCGGGACGGAAACAGCAGTGGCCGAACAGCGACGCCTGTTGGTCACCCGCCACGCCCATGATGGGCGGCATGTTGGTCATGATGTCGCTCGCGACGCGGCCGTAGTCGCCCGAGCTCCAGCGAACCTCGGGCATCATGGAACGTGGAACGTCAAAGAGTGCCAGCAGGTCGTCGTCCCAATCGAGCGTATGGATATTAAAGAGTGCCGTGCGGCTGGCATTGGTGTAGTCGGTGGCAAAGACCTGGCCGCCGGTGAGGTTGTAGATGAGCCAGGTGTCGATGGTGCCAAACATGAGGTCGCCCGCCGCCGCGCTCTCGCGTGCGCCGTCGACGTTGTCGAGAATCCACTGTACCTTGGAGGCCGAGAAATACGGGTCGAGCGTGAGTCCCGTGCGGGAGCGCACCAGCTCCTCGCAACCCTGTTCAACCAACGCGTCGATTGCCGGCGCGGTACGGCGGCACTGCCATACGATAGCGTTATAGATCGGCTGACCGCTCACGCGATCCCAGACCACCGTGGTCTCGCGCTGGTTGGAGATGCCGATGGCGGCAATGCGGTCGGAGTGGATACCGCTCTTAAACTGGACTTCCATCATGACGGCGATCTGGCTAGCAAGGACCGCCATGGGGTCTTGCTCTACCCAACCGGGACGCGGGAAGCTGGTTTTGACGCTGCGACGTGCCTGCGCGACGATGCAGCCGTACTCGTCGACGATGGTCGCAAGTACCGAGGTGGTGCCGCAGTCGAGCGCCATGATGTAGGAACCGCCAAAGTTAAACGAGGCATCTTCCATGCCCAGGCTGCCCAGATTCAACGACATCGCTTAAACCTTTCTATTGCATCGGGTCGGACAGGACCCGTTCGATCTCTGATGCGGGAAGTGCGCCTTGGCGCAGGATCTGGAGCTCGCCGTGCTGAAACGACACGATGGTCGAGGCGTCGCGACACGGGGTCTCACCGGCGTCGACGGCAACATCGACCCCCTCCAGGATGCGACCCTCGACGGCGGCAAAGCCTGCCGGCGAGGGCGCGCCGTGCGTGTTGGCGCTCGTGCAGGCAAGGGGACTGCCGCAGGCGCGAATGAGCGCTTGGACCACGGGAGAGGCCGAAGCGCGCAGGGCCACGGTGTCGTCGGCGGCGCGCATAAAGGTCGGAACGCAGGGGGCCGCCTTGACCACGATAGTCAGGGCGCCCGGCCAGCATCGTCGCGCGAGTATGCGGGCATCTTCCGGGATATCCACGCCATAGCGGTCGAGTGCTTCGACGCCATCGACCAGCCAAGCGACGGTTTGCGTGAGTTCACGTTGCTTGAGAGTGAAGATACGGCGATAGCCGGTGCCGAGCGCAGGAACTGCGGCGCCATTGACGGCAGCCTGCGGATCGCGCGGCCACGATGGGAATTCGCTTGTATCTTGGGGCACGGCGTCCGAGAAGGCGTTGACTGCCACGGCGACACCGTAGACGGTCTCGGTCGGGATCAAAGCCAGGCCGCCGCGGCCGAGCACCTCGGCCGTGCGCTCGACGGCAAGCCGATGCGGCTCGCGCGTTCCCTCGTATACCCGATAGACCGTCTGCATGTGTATGCCAGCCCCTTACGCTCTGGTGCAAGTTTGTTTACTGTGGGGCATTCTCGCACGAAACGTTCAACCTATTTGCCCAGAGCGCATGTTGGTTTGGTGAGCGGCTCTAGTAGTCGGTGAAAGTGAGGGGGTTATTGGACTGCGACGAACTTCTTTGGCCTGCCGGCGTGGCGTTCTTGGGCGGCGTAGCGCTCGATGCTGTCTATCGTTATCATCCGACGGCCGTCGACGAGTTCAACATCGAGCTTTCCGGCTTTGACCAGCGCGGTAATCCGCGGAGCGGAGACTTTGAGGTCCAGCGCTGCGTCTTTAAATGTTCGGCACGCCGCTTCCCGAGCGTCCTCGTGGTCGATTTCGACTGAAAGGGCCACGACCTCGGCCGAGCGTTCGTACCCTGCCGGAGTCAAACCGTTGTTGAGGTCGTCGGCCAAAAACGCCATCAGTGCCTCGGTAGCATGGGCAATCGCTTCTTCGCGCGTATCGCCATCGGCAAAGGCGCCGGGAATCTGCGGGAAGCTAGCGCAGTAACCGTCGTCTTCTTTTATGAGAACGCAGTCATAGGTAAATCGCTGCCTCATTTTGCCTCCAACTACCATCCAGCTTGGCGACGAATACTTGCCCACGTGCCCTTCTTTGGTCGATCACCACCAGAGCCGTTCACGGTGACAACACGGTCACCAGAAACATACTTAGCATGACTACCGACTTGCGCGACCTTCACGAATCCATCGTGCTTGAGTAGGGCAATGATTTCCCGAAAGGTAGGAGGTTGCATGGGCCGACCTCTTTCAGCCGTCCTAATTATAAACTAGTTTATAATTTTTGCTAACCAGTTAATAAATATTACTGGCGCTGTTTGGGCTCGGTGACGATGGCTCGGACGATGCGGGGGCGATCGGTGAGGTCGTGGACGATGCGCACGTCCGACAGACCCGCTTGGCGGCAGAGCTCGGCCGCAGCGTCGAGCGCGCCCTCGTAGAGCTCGCAGGCAAACAGGCCGCCGGCGCGCAACATGTAGGGCGCCGCGTTGAGCAGGCGGCGGAAGATATCGAGGCCGTCGGCACCGCCCTCGAGCGCCAGATCGGGCTCAAAGTCCTTGACCTCGTGCGGCAGCGAGCGCATGACATCGGTGGGGATGTAGGGCGGGTTGGAGACGAGTACGTCAAAGGTGCCCCACTCTTCACGGGGAATGGAGCTCACCAGGTTCGTGAGGCTGAAGGCGACCTCGTCGGACGTGAGGCCAAGCGCATCGCGGTTTTTGGTAGCAAGGTCGATGGCGCGCGGCTCGATATCGGTAGCAGTGCAGGTGACGTGGCCGCGACGCTCCCAGGCGATCGAGAGCGAGATACAGCCCGTGCCGCAGCCGACCTCGAGAACGCGGGCAGTGCGGGGCTCGGCTGGGGCAGGCGCAGCGGCATCCTGAGCTGAAACCGTCTCCTGGTCGGCGCCCTCGATGGCGATGTCGTATTCGTCGAGCTCGGGCTCGGCGGCTTTTGCGGCTTCGGCTTCTGCTGCTTGCGCGGCGGCTTCCTCGGCCTCGCGATCGGCAAGCTCCTCGGCATAGGCGCGGCTACCGAGCACGTCGCTACCCAGCGCAGCCTCATCGGCGGCCGTCAGGTTGGCAGCACGGCACTCGGCCGTCGCTCGCTCGTCGGCCAATGCGGCCTCGGCCTTGCGTGCCTCCTCGACCTCATCGTTCCAAGGCAGCTCAACACGCTGACGGGCAGCGGCCTCGGGGCTCAGTACCTCGGCATCCAGATAATTGAGGACTTCCTCGACGAGCATCTCGGTCTCGGGGCGCGGAATGAGCACACCGGGGGCGCACGCGACGTCGATCATGCGAAACTGCGTGCTGCCCGTGATGTATTGCAGCGGCTCGCCCTTAGCGCGGCGGACAACGGCCGCATGCATGGTCTCGAGCTGGGCCGCGTTAAGCGTCTCGTCCATACGCATATATAGGTCAATGCGCGCCAGGCCCGTGGCGGCGCACAGCAGCCACTCGGCAGAAAGACGGGGGTGCTCCTCGCCGCGCTCGGCCAGGTACTCCTTGGTCCACTCGAGACAACGCTTGATGGTCCAGATCTCGTTTGCCATGGGGCCCTCCCCTCTCAAGCGCCGGGCGGCGCACGAATGTCGGAGCAGATTGTAAGCGAGGCCCGCGCTTGGCAAGGGACGATTGAAGGCGATTATCGAGAATCAGCCCAGAATTTTGCTTGGAGCCTGCCTAGAGTGTTCATTCGTCGACGTCTAAACCTGCATCCGTCAAGCTTTTGGCAAGGTTGCCCCAAAACTGACCAATATCTAACCAAGAACTTGCCACATCGCTTGACGCACGACCCATCAAAAATCGCTCCGCGACTTCTTGAACGATATTTTGAGCAATATTTTCGATAGCGGACTTATGCCGTCAATTACCTTAAGCAGGTAAGCAGCTCAAATGACATCACAGCCGACTGAATAAAATATCAAGGCAATGTCACCAATGACTCCCTACGGATCATTTGACAACCAAGGAAACGCCGATGTTTTGGCAATGCCAGCGAGCGCCACCCAGAGCGAACAAGTTGGCATGAAAAAGGCAGGGCATAGACCTTCTGGTCATGCCTTGCCTTTTGAATGACAAATTGTCGCTCTGGGCGGCGCGCAGCGTCGAGCAGTTACGGCGTTTGGTAAAACGCCGTAACTTAAACAGCCTGTGCCAGCTTCTCGGCACGCTCGGCGGCGGCGAGCGCCTCGATGACGGTGCCGAGCTGGTCGCCCAGGAGGACGCCATTGTAGGTGGAGTTGAAACCGATGCGGTGATCGGTCACGCGGTCCTGGGGCTGGTTGTAGGTACGGATCTTCTCGGAACGGTTGCCGTGGCCGATCTGGCTCTGGCGCTCGGCACCAAGCTCTGCCTGCTGCTTCTCGAGTTCCATCTCGTACAGACGGGCGCGCAGCATCTGCATGCAGACCTCGCGATTCTGAATCTGGGAGCGCTGCTCCTGCGACTGCACCACGGTGTTGGTGGGCAGGTGGGTGATGCGCACGGCGGAGTAGGTGGTGTTAACGCACTGACCGCCAGGGCCCGAAGCGCAGTAAGTGTCGATGCGCAGGTCAGACTGGTTGATCTGGACGTCGATCTCCTCGGCCTCGGGAAGCACGGCGACGGTTGCCGTGGAGGTCTGGATACGGCCCTGGGACTCGGTCTTGGGAACGCGCTGGACGCGGTGCACGCCGGACTCAAACTTCATGACGGAGTAGACGCGGTCGCCCTCGACCTTGAACTCGATGGACTTAAAGCCGCCGGCCTCGCTGGGGCTGGAATCGAGCACGGTGGTCTTCCAGCCACGCGACTCGCAGAAGCGCTGGTACATCTTGTACAGGTCGCCGGCGAAGATGGCCGCCTCGTCGCCACCGGCGGCGGAGCGAATCTCGACGATGGTGTTCTTGTCGTCGTTGGGGTCGCTCGGGATGAGCATGTACTTAATGTCTTCCTCGAGCTGGGGAAGCTTGGCCTCGTTTTCGGAGATGTCCATCTGGAGCATCTCTTTCTCATCGGCATCGGTAGTATCGTGGAGCATTTCCTTGGCAGCCTCGATGTCATCGAGCGCGCCGATGTACTCGCGCGAGGCGGCGATGAGGTCGGACTGGTGCGCGTACTCCTTGTTGAGACGCGTGAACTCCTTGATGTCGGAGGCGACGGCCGGGTCGGAAAGCTTCTTCTCGAGCTCCTCATAGGCCTTGATGATCTTTTCGAGCTTGTCGCGCATGGCGGGACTCCTTTATATGCGTGAAGGTGAAAATCGGCAGAATTGATGGGGCGCATGGCGCCACTGCGGGGGTAAGCCCAGCTAGAACATGTCGATCTTCAGATACATACGCATCCCTTCGCGTGTGGGGTACATAGTTGTGGTCTAACCCATACATGATAGCGTGCGCAGGCAAACCTGCATATAACCCGCACGGAATCCGACAAGGGGACAGTCCCTTTGTCGGATTCTAGAGCGTGTGGAGTAGGGCGATGAGGAAGCGCACGCCCTGGAGGTAGGCGCGGCGGGTGATGCGCTCGTTGGTACCGTGGACACCGCGCTCGCACACGTCATCGTCGACCACAAAGGCCGAGAAGCGAATGCACTCAGAGCAAATGTGCTGGTAGTTGGCAGCGTCGGTCGCACCGATCACGGTCGAGGGCACAATTGCCACTGGCTCGAATGATCCGTTTTCCTCCGTCCCCTCTGGATCACGGAAATAGCGGGCGGCGATGGAGCGAACCGTCTCGAGGCCGGAACTACCGATGCGCGGGGACGGTGAGGGTTCGGAGCTGCCGGGGCCCAGCTCCACTTCGACACGACCGGCAAGGTCCGCCCCGGCAACCGCCCCACGACAGCGCGCCGCAACGTCGGCCACGCTCGTGCCCTCGAGCATGCGGAAGTTGATGTTGGCCCACATATCCTGCGGCATTACGTTGGCGCCAGTGCTGCCGCCCTCGATCTGCGTGGGCGCGCAGGTGGTGGTCACGAGCGGATAGAGCTTCTTGCTGGCGAGGCAGTCGCGGACAATGACGTCCCCGTTGGCGGCAATCTCATCCGCCGTGTAGAGCCCCAGCTCGACAAGCTGTGCGGCAAGCAGATCGGTCACACGCGTCGGCCACTCGATATCGCAGATTGCGGCGATAGCGCGGCTCAGTACCTCGAGCGAGGTGCCACCGTAGGGGTTGGACGAATGCCCGCCTTCACTCTTCGTCTTGAGCACGATATCGGCGTAGCCCTTCTCGGCAAGGTCGGCATGCATAAGCCAGCCCTCGCCCGCGCCGTACTCGGCAGCCGAAACAATACGGTAGTCACCCTCGTCGATCAGGTATTCAAGTTCAATACCGCGCTCCTCGAGCACGCGACCGATCGCCCCCGCGCCGTACTGCGTGGTTTCCTCGTCCTGACCAAAGGCGATCAGCAGGGAACGCCTGTGCTCCCAGCCGTGCGCCAACGCATACTCAACCGCCTCGAGAATGCCTGCGACCTGATCCTTCATGTCGATAGCGCCGCGACCCCAGATGTAGGTGTCGTCCACGTGCCCGCTAAAGGGGGCGTGCGTCCAGTCGGCCTCGGTACCCGACACCACGGGAACCACATCCATGTGGCCCATGAGCATAACGGGCTTAAGGGCCGGATCGCTGCCGGCAAGCGTCACCAGCAGTGAATGGTCAATAAGCTCGACCTCGCCCGCCGCGAACACGCGCGGCCACGCCTGCTGCATATAGGCGCGCAGGTCGTCGAAGGCCTGCCAGTCCACCGCCTCGGCGTCCATGCTCGAGACGGTCGGAAACGACAGCACGCGGCCCAGGCGCTCGCACGCGCCAGCTTCGTCCAAATCGGCAAAATCATCCTCATGCGCAAAGAAGCGCCAAACCTCGGCCATGACATCCTTTCGATTGTGATGACGAGGGCCGCCCCACCGGAGCGGCCCTGCCACGTAAGCGTTTGCGGTTGGTTATTTGTCCTCGAGATAACGCGAGAGGAACTCGCGGGTACGCTGGTGCTTGGGGTTGCCGAAGAGCTCGGCCGGCGCGGCATCCTCGAGCACCACGCCCTTGTCCATAAAGACCACGCGGTCGGACACCGTGCGAGCAAAGGCCATCTCGTGCGTGACGACGACCATGGTCATGCCGTCGGCGGCGAGCTTGCGCATGACCTCGAGCACCTCGCCCACGATCTCGGGGTCGAGCGCGGAGGTCGGCTCGTCGAACAGCATGATCTGCGGATTCATACATAGGGCACGAGCGATGGCCACGCGCTGTTTTTGACCACCGGACAGGCGGCCAACGGCGGCGTGCGCGAACTTTTCGAGTCCCACGCTCGTCAGATGCTCCATCGCGACCTTCTCGGCCTCGGCCTTGCTCATCTTTTTGAGCGTGACGGGCGCGAGCGTGCAGTTGTCGAGCACATCCATGTTGTTGAACAGGTTAAAGCCCTGGAACACCATGCCGATGTCCTCGCGCAATTTGTTGATGTTGCAGCGCTCGGCCGTGAGGTCCTGGCCGTGGAACCAGATGTGGCCCGCGTCCGGGGTCTCGAGCAGGTTGAGGCAGCGCAGGAAGGTCGATTTGCCCGAGCCCGAGGCGCCGATGATGGTGACAACCTCACCGGAATTGACGGACAGGTCGATGCCCTTGAGTACCTCGAGTGAGCCAAAGCTCTTGCGCAGGCCCTCGACGCGGATAAGCGGCTCTTGGTTTTGCACGGCTGCCGCAGTGCCGGTAGTGGCGGTATCTGCCATGATGATTCTCCTCGTCTTGCGCCTAGTTGGAGCTGGGCAGCGTGGCAGGGGCCTCGGCGCCCAGCTTTTTGCCAAAGGCTTCGAGCAGGCGGCTCGCCACGAGTGTCAGGATCAGGTAGACCACGAGCGCCACGCAGTAGACCTCCATCTGGCGGTAGTACACGCCGGCGACCGTGGTAGTAGCGTACATAAGGTCGAACACGCCGATGACCGAGAGCACCGACGAGTCCTTAATGTTGATGATGAGCTCGTTGGTGAGCGCCGGAATCGCGTTTTTAATGCCTTGGGGGAACACGACTTTGCGCATGGCCTGCCACTGCGACAGGCCCAGCGAGCGCGCTGCCTCGGCCTGGCCGGGATCGATGGACTCGATGCCGCCGCGCAGGACCTCCATCATGTAGGCGGTGGAGTTGAGCGAGATGGTGACGAGGCCGGCGGTGAAGGTACTCCAGATCTGGTTGGCCTGAGCGGTCTCGAAGCCCATGCCGCGCAAAACGGTAAAGCCCGCGTAATAGATGAGCAGGCCCTGGACCATCATGGGCGTGCCGCGCACGATGGTGGAGTAGATGGTCGCAAAGCCGCGGCCGATACTCTTAAAGAAGCGCACCAGGTCGTTGTCCACGCGGTCAAAGGTCTGAATACGCAGGAACACAAAGAGCAGCGCCAGGAAGAATGCGATGACGGTACCGAAGGTCGCAAGCGCGATGGTGATCTCGATACCGCGGATAAAGAAGTCGCCACTCTTGTAGGTCATGTAGACCAGGCTCGACAAAAAGTCGCTGGGGTTGGAATCCGAGACAATGCTCACCTGCACCAGGTCGATAAACGACATGACGCAGCGGTCGATAAAGAAGATCGCCGCGATGGCAACCACGACATAGCTGCCCAGGCGCGCGCTACGACGGAAGCGCTCAGATGCGAACGGCGACTTTTGACGATAGTCGTTCCAATGCATGAGCTTGGTGACGAGCGCTGTCGCCGATACGACAATCCAGGCCCACAGAATCGCCCAGAGGCAGTCCTGGAACACGCCCGTGGGCGCCAGGAAGCTCAGCGGCGTGGGGTTGCGCTGGCTAAACGCCAGACCGAGCGCCGCGATAGCGCTCGTGCCCAGATACACATAACGGTGGTCGGCCTTGATAAAGGAGGCCAGACGATTGATAGCTTTCATGCTGCCTCCCTATGCCGGCTGACGGTCGAGGCACGCGTCCCACATCTGGTCGCGTTCCTCTTGGCTAACGCCCTTGAGCGTCTTATTGATAAGTTTGAGCAGCTTGTCCGAGCCCTTGCGGCAGCCGACGTTTGTCGTGACCTCCTGCTTAAAGCCCTCGCCCTCCGCAAAGCGAATGGGCACGATGCCCGGGTTTTGGGCCATATAGCCCTTCTCGTTTTCGGTGTTGTAGGTCACGGCGTCACAAGTGCCCTGCAGCAGGTTCGAGAACACCGTGGGTACCGAATCGACCGGATTTTTGTGGACGACGCCCGGAATCTCGTCGATGACGGTGTCGAGCATCGTGTCCTTTTGGCCGAGCACCGTGGCGCCGCTAAAGTCGCTGAGCTTGGTCGCGTTTTGGTAGGGCGAGCCCTCTTTTACGAATAGGCCAAAGTAGCCGATAAAGTACGGATCGGAAAAGCCGACGGACTCCTCGCGCTCGGGCGTGGCGCTCATGCCGGCAATGATGAGGTCGATCTGGCCATTGTTAAGTGAATCGATGAGGCCCGAGAAGCTCTGCTTGACGGCAACGGGCTCACCGCCAAGAGCCTTGCAGACGATCTTGGCGATCTGCACGTCGTAGCCGTCGGCATAAGCGCCCTGCACGTTATCGATGGGGATCGTGAACTCGCTGGCCTCGGAAACCTGCCAGTTGTACGGGGCGTAGGCCGCCTCCATGCCGATGCGGATCTTATCCTTGCCGATCACGGAATCGGACAGGTCATCGCGACCGCCGCCCGTCGTGGGCTGGACCACCTTGAGTGTGGACGGACGCTGGCAGCCGGCAAGCGCGCCGGCGACAACGGTTGCGCTCGCAGCGAGAGCGCTACCCAAGAAGATGCGACGACTGCACACCGGCTGGGCCTGCGCGTCGCGCTGTAGTCGAGGTTGCATCTGATGCCTTTCCTATGTCGTTTTGCTGACAATAAGACAGGATATACGTCAACAACCAGCAGCGCGGCATGTGCGCGAAAAATTAATAGACACACGAGGACGATTGGCGCAAAGCAGCCTGCCCCCATGTACCACTTGACATGTAAAAGGCAAGGCATAGACCTTCTGGTCATGCCTTGCCTTTTGAATGACAAATTGTCGCTCTGGGCGGCGCGCAGCGTCGACCGGTCCGCCGTTCGCTAGAACGGCGGAACCTCTAGAGCAAGGTGACGCTAAAGCTGCGGACGTCTGTCTCACCCGGCGCCAGCGTAATGGTGTTGACCTTGTGCTCAAAGACGTCGTCCTCGGTGTCCATGGTGGTGTGGCCGGTCCAAGGCTCGAGCGCCACAAACGGGGCGTCGTTGGCGGCGGACCACACGCCGATGTACTTAAAGCCCTCAAAGTCGATCTTGACGCCGTGGCCCGACTTGCGACCGCGCAGCGTAAGCGTGGAACCCGGGGTATCGGTGAACATGATGGCATCGTTATCGAAGCTGCGGTGCGTGATGGGCAGCACGTCCGAGTTATCGGGAGCCTTGTAGCTACCCTCGAACGTCATGAGGCCATCGGGCGTGATGACGGGGGCCTCGTTAGTCCAAGCCTCGGTAAACGCCAGCTCGTAATCCTCGAACGCCTCGTCTTCGGCACCGGGGGCGGGCACGTTGAATGCAGGATGACCGCCCACCGAGAACGGCAGGTCCACGTCGCCGGTATTGGTGACGGCAAAGGTCTGGGTAAGTGTGGCGTCACCAGTCAGGGCATAGGTCATGTTGAGCTTAAAGTGGAACGGAAAGGCCTTGAGCGACTCGAGCGTGTCGGCGATCTCGTACGTTACCGAGGAGCCGTCCTCCGAAACCTCGACCAGCTTGTGCTCGACGATGCGCGCGAGGCCGTGGCGCGGCATCTCGCAGGTGCCAGCCGCAGACGTCGCCGTGTTGTTGCGCAGCGAGCCCACAATGGGGAACAGGATGGGCGCATGCTTGCCCCAAAAGGCGGGGTCGCCCTGCCACAGATACTCGTTGCCGTTGAGGGCAAGGCTCGTGAGCTGGGCGCCCATGGAATCGATGGCCGCGGTAAGGCCGCCGCGCTTGATGGTAGTGACGGTAGACATGCTACTTCCTCCAAAAGTAAACAATAGTGTCGATGGCTATTGTCCCACTCTTGGCGGCGGGGTTGAGCGACAGGCGCAGTTATTGAGCAATAGCGTAAAGGTCAAACCCGCCCTGCGGAGTGCTATCGACCGTATCGGGCGCCTGCGAGTTAAAGCTCACGGGAACCATGCGCTTTGAGGCGCGGAAGCGCGTGCCGTCGGTGGCGACGGGCGGTTCGTCGACGGTGAGCTCGTAGTCGCCGGGCTTGAGCTCGATGCCGTCACCAGCGGAATTGACGTATTGATACTCGTCAATCGTCTGCCCTTTGAGCGTACGCCCCACGATGTGGATGAGCATTTGGCTGTCGCCACGCGCGGTGTCCCACATCGCGCCGTCCTTGACCTCGACCGACACATGTACCGAGCGCGTGCGGCTGAGCGATTGCTCGACAGACATCTCGACCTTGGCGGCGTCTTGACGCTGCTGCTCGACATGGCTCCAAACGCTACCGATTGCCGAGCAGGCGATAACGCCGGCCATGAAGGCGATGAGGATGGGGCCGAGCGGCGAGCGGCGGCCCGCGTCTTCCTCGCGAGCCAAGTCGGGACGATGCGTGGGCGCGGGCGCTTGAGCGCCCTGCGAGGGCACGTCGAGAATGCTGAAGGATGCCGTGCTATCGGGGTCGATAGTGTGACGCGGCTGCGGGGTCTTTGCCGGCGAGATGGACATATCGGCCGGCTCACCCAGCGTGGCCGTGGCATCGGCCTTTGCCTCGTCAGCCTCAGCCTGGGCCCAGGCCTGCTCAAAGGTCAGGGGCTCGGCGGCATCGGAGGCGGCTTCAGGCTCGACACCGGTATCATTGCCGGACTCGTCCTCGTCGCTCGACACGTCACACGGCGCGGGCTCGTCCCACTCTTCGTCCGGAGCCTCGCCCTCGCTATACCACCATTCAAAGTTATCGATATCCATACGGGGCGCCCCTTAAGCCTCGCAAATAAACACTTGCTAGCCTTATACCCCCAGACGGTGCTGGAGCTCGCCGGCACAGACAGGAAAACCGTCACAACATTCGACGCTTTTCCTCGTTTTCGAGATTTTCGCCGAATGTTGTGACGGTTTAGGCAGCAGCCACACCACGAATGCGACGAAGGAGCAGCCTCCTTGTCACATCTGGAGGGCGACGGGGATCTGGATGCAGCAAAAGTCCTCTTGGTGGGACTCGTCGTAGCTCGTGGTATCGAGGTAGCAAAAGTCGAAAGCGTTGCCGATGGGCCGGAGCGCGTGCTTGTCCATGCAGGCCACGATGGCACGAATGCCCTCGGGTTCGTACGGCATGCCCCAGCGGCTCATGCACAGGTATGTGCCCTCGGGCAACACCTCGACGCCAATCTCTGCCAGCTCGGCAGGATCGCTCGGTAGCATTTCCTCGGCACCGCGCGGCAGCACGGCAAAGGAGCCGGCACCGACGATGGGGTCGTCGGAATGCAGCGCCTCGCGACGCAGCATGGCGCCCCAGCCGCGCATGGGGCGCGTGCCCGTGAGCGCACGCATGCGCAGAATCGCGCGCATGAGCGTGGGGTGCAGCATCGAGCGGCCGCGCTCGATATCGGCCGGAAACTCCTCAAAGACCACGAAGCGGCGCTCGAACTGCTTGAGCTCCGGCTTGCCCTCGCGCTCGCGCCAGTAAACCGCCTCGTCGTAAAAGCTCAGACGCTCCTGCACGCTCGCGCGCTCGGCTTTGAGCTCGGCGATCTGCTCATCGAGTGCCTGCACCCGTGAGCGCAGGTGATCGGTCATCTCGCCAATGTCGAACGTCGAGGTCAGGCGGTCGATCTCGTCGAGTTCGAGCCCCAGGTCGCGCAGCATGCAGATCAGACGCATGAGCGGGATCTGCGTGGGCGAATAGAAACGGTAGCCTTTTTCGTTAACCACGGCGGGCTTAAACAGGCCGATCTTGTCGTAGTAGATGAGCGTTTGGCGCGAAACGTTAAACAAGCTCGCCATCTCGCTAATCGCATACATGCCCGTCTGCATAGATCCTCCCGACACACCAAAGCCCGCCGCCCACAGGGGCAGCGGGCTCAAACACTACTCGTATCCTACCCTAAAGACGCCTATGACCAGCGCTTATAGTTTGCACATGACACGCCAACGGCCTCGAGCGCCTTGGCGGCGATGTGATGCACCGCGTCATCGAGCGTGGCGGGGCCGTTGTAAAACGTGAGCATGGGCGGCATGAGCATGACGCCCGGTACGCGCGCCAGGCGCGCCATGTTGTCGACATGAATGGCGCTGAAGGGCGTCTCGCGCACCATGAGCACCAGGCGGCGCTGCTCTTTCATCTGCACGTCGGCCGCGCGCAACAACAGGTTTTCGCTGTAGCCGCTCGCAATGCCGGCGAGCGTCTTCATGGAGCAGGGAGCCACGATCATACCGTCGACCGGATAGGTGCCGCTTGCGATGGCGGCGCCGATGTTCTTGTTGTCGTAGACCGCATCGGCGTGCGCGACAAACTCGTCGAGCGTCATGCCGAGCTCCTGCTCGATGGTGATCTCTCCCCCGCGCGTGACGACAAGCGCCGACTCGGCGCCGGCCTGGCGCAGGCATTTGAGGCACTCAAGGCCCAGCGCGGCACCGCTGGCGCCCGAAACGCCAACGACGATGCGACGGGGACGGACAGAAGACTCAGGCATGACAACTCCTTAACTACTTGGTAGGGCTACTTACTAGAAAGCAATCTCCTTGGCCCACTTGTCCTTGTCGATCTCCATGAACTGCGAGCGAATGAAATTCTTCTTGAGGTCGAACGGAACCGTGCAGTCGAAGATGGCCTTGCAGGCGATGCCGTGCTCGCGAATCGTGGGGTCGAACGCGGGGTCGTTGGACGGGTCGAGCACGTGGCAGTGGCAGCCGGGGATGGTGATGAGGTCGACGTCGGCCTGGAAGCGCGTGGTCATGGCCCACATCACGTCGCTCATATCAAAGATGTCGACATCCTCGTCAACCAAGATCACATGCTTGAGCTCGGAGAATGCCGAGAAGGCGAGCATGGCGGCGTTGCGCTGACGGCCCTCGTCATTTTTGCTCGACTTCTTAAACTGCATGATGGCAACGAACTTGCCGCCGCCGCAGGGTGCAGCGTGGACGTTGAGCAGGCGGCCCGGGATAGCGGTCTCGACCATCTTGTAGATGGAAGCCTCGGTGGGGATACCGGCCATGGACACGTGCTCGTGCGAAGGGCCGATGCAGCTCTCCATAATGGGGTTGACACGCGTGGTGACGGCGGTGATCTTGATCACCGGGCAGACCTTGGCGCCACCGGTGTAGCCGGGGAACTCGGGCATGGCGTAGCCGTGGCCGTTGACGTCCTCGTTGATGGTCTCGTCGTGCATGAGATAGCCCTCGAGCACGTACTCGGCATTGGCGATGCACTTCTGCGGAACGGTGACGCAGTCGGCAAGCTCGACGGCGTGGCCGCGCAGGGCGCCGGCGATCTGCAGCTCGTTAAAGCCGAGCGGCGTGGTGGGAGCCTCGAAACCGCAGCACATGTACACAGCGGGGTCCAAACCGATGGAGATGGAGATGGGCATGTCTTCGCCGCGCTGGCAGTACTCGTCAAAGAACGCGCCCAGGTGACGGCTGCCGGGGGTAATCCACATGGCAAGCTTATCCTTGTCGACGCAGGAGAAGCGGTGGATGGTCACGTCGGACTGGGAGCCGTCGGGGCTCGTGCCGTAGGCGAGGCCCATGGTGATGTAGGGGCCGCCGTCGACGGGCGTGTTGGTAGGAGCGGGAACGATCTTGCGCAGGTCAAAGCCCTCGTCGGTCGCCTTGTACACGACCTCCTGACAGTCGACGTGCGCACCCTCGGCGATCTGCTCGGGCGCGATCAGGTTCTCGAAGCGCTTGCCGATCTCGAGGCCCAGGTGCTCCTCGTCCAGGTCGAGCAGGGCGGCAACGCGCTTGCGGCTGGCAAGCATGCCGATGCAGACCTTGGCATCGTCAAAGCCCTTGACGTTGTTGAAGACCATCGCCGGACCCTCTTTGGTCGGGCGCATAACGGTGCCGCCGGCGCCGACGTGACGGTAGACGCCCGAGACCTCGGCATCGGGATCGACCTGAGTGTCGGTCTCGAGCAGCTGGCCCGGCATCTTGCGCAAAAAGTCGAGTGCGGAGCGCAGGTCGTGGATCTGGGAAGCATCGGTAGTGGACATAGCATGCTCCTTTCGGGAGAGTGCCCGGCGGCGAGGATGCCGCCGGGCTTGGTAACGTAATGGGGCCGCAGCGCTCATAGATGGGGCGCTCGGGCACTCGCAGTTCAAGCACTCGGCTAATTACAGCCAAGCACTCGACTGCTTACATCAGGCCAAAGAGGTGGAACCAGGCGGCCTCGACCAGCACGACGATAAAGACGACCGCGGTGAGGGGAATACCCATGCGCATGGCCTCTTTGGAGGTGTAGCCGCCGGCGTCCTTGCCCTCGCCGATAAGGATCGGCAGGTTGTGGAACGGCAGGATGTAGTGGATGTTGATGGACGTGAAGACGATGAGCGCCACGGCAAGCGGGCTTACGCTGGAGCCGGCCGCGAAGCTGATGAACGCCGGCACGCACACACCGAGCACGGCCATGACCGAGCCCATGAACATGTGGATGATCATGGAGAGCGCGGCGACGAGCAGGGCGAACAGGAAGATGTTCTCGGGCACGGAGCTGGGAAGCACGACGTCGGCGATCCAGGCGTTCATGCCGGTGGCGCCGCCCACGGAACCCACGGCCATGGCGGCCGTCAGGAACATGAGGGACTTGATGTCGACAGCGTTCCAGCTGGCAGGAGTGAGAACCTCGCCGATGATGGGCATGGCGAGCGCGACACCGATGGCAAGTGTCACCCAGCCGATGTAATCGCCCGAGACGGTAAGCCACAGCGCGATGGCGATGACAAGCCACACGATGGTGCGGATCTCCTTGACGGAGAGCTTGCCGAGCGCGGCCTGCTTGGCCACGATCTGCTCGCGATCGTAAACGAGCTCCTTGCTGGGCTTAAAGAGGAAGAGACCCAGGAACAGGGTGCACAGCAGCGCGACCAGCATAGGCACGCTCATGTACAGGAACCAGTCGACAAAGGACGGGCTCATGCCGCCGGCCTCGGCGCTGTACTGCGCGACAAGCGGGTTGAGCGTGGAGTCGCCCGTCAGGAAGAACATGGAGCCCGGGGCAGCAGCAGCAAACACGAGGAAGCCGAGCTTGCCGCGGTCGTCGTCACCGTAGCCGGCGGACTCGGCAATGACCGAGACGACGGCGAGAATGAGGAAGGCGCGGGGGAACGGATGCGGGATCAGCAGCGACAGCACAAAGGTGAGCGCGAAGATTGAGATGATGAGCGACTTGGCATCGCGCACGAACTTGAGCATAAACGCATAGGCGATGCGCTCGCCCAGGCCCGACTCCTTGACCGCACTGGCGATGAGGTAGGCGCCGATGACGAGCCACATGGTGGCCTTGGTCCACGAGCTAAACGTGGAGGCGACCGTCGCCGAGATACTCGCGGCGCCCGTGTCATCCACGCACACCTTAAACAGAACGAGCAGCGCGCAGTAGAGCAGACCCACAAAGCCCGGCTGTGCCACGCCACACGCCCAGAACACCACTGTGGCGAGCGTCAACGCCAGACAGGTCTGACCGCCGACCGTGAGCTCGACCGTCGAGCTCAGCTCCGCCAAAGGAAGAAACTTCACCAGCAAAAAGACAACGATACCCAGCACAAAGCCAATTTCGCGCTTGGTGATCTTAAACGCCTTCTTTTCCGCTTCCATCTCCCCACCTTTCTTGTTGGGGGCGCTCCGGATTCACGGCCACGTTGCCGCTTAAAAAGGGGCGCCCGTTATCGGACACCCCTTACGTTGCGCTGTGTTGTGGCAATACAGTCAAGCGGATTTTTTGGATGAGAAGCGATCCCCTGGACAAAAACCGTCACAACATTCGACGCTTTTCCTCGATTTCGAGATTTTCATCGAATGTTGTGACGGTTTGGATATGGCAAAGGAACTGTACCTTTGTTACATAGCGAGGGCCGTACGGATGGATGGGTCGCTGAGGGCCTCGCGGAGCCAAGGGGCCAGCTGCTCGGGGTGGCCCTGCAGGTAGCCTTTGAGCTCGGATGGGGTCACGCGTCGTACCTCCGAGATCTCCTCTTGGTTGATATGCAGCTCGCCCGGCTCAACATGGGCAAGGAAGACCTCGCACCACTCGCACTCGCAGCGGCCGTCGCCGTGGTCCTCGCGATACACCACGCGACCGAGGTGCTTGAGCTGATCGGGCTCGCGCGTAACACCAAGCTCTTCGTTGATGCGACGCGCCGTGGCGGCGACAACGTCTTCCCCGGGGAGCGGATGGCCGGCACAGCCATCGGCCAGCACCCCGCCCCACAGGCGTTTGAGCGGACTGCGACGACAGAGCAGCAGGCGCGCGTCTTCGCCCTGGCCCTCGACCAGAAGCGTCAGAAATGCCTGATGCAGGATTCCCTCGCCGGTATGGGCCTCGATGCGGTCGACGTGGCCGAGTGCCTCGCCGGTCGCGGCATCGACCGCCACGACCTCGGCGCCTGCGCCGCCCTCATCCCAGCCGGCGCGCAGAATGCGGGCTGCAGCTTCCTCGAGCGCGGCGATGAGCTCCTTGGTGGTATCGAGCATGCGCCGCAAGTCGTCCGCGGTCGCGTTCTCCACATGAAAGCCCGTGCTTGCAACGACCGGCACGCCAAAGCGCGTGGCCAGCGCCGCCGCGATATCGTGCGCCGGGATCTCGTCTCGATGACACGGAACGGCCAGGATGCTCACCGTCGCCGTACGGCCGGGCTCGGGGCGCGGAATGGCCTGCGCCGTGGCGCCCAGGTGTGCGAACTCCGGCGAGCAGGCGTACACCGCCATGCCTCGCGGCGTCACCGTCAGCTGGGCCTCGAGCGCAAACTTGCCCTCGCCCACCGCAACCTTTGTCGTATGCATACCCATGGGATCTCCTGTCGCCCGCGATGTACCTGAGACCATCTTCGCCTGTATTGCGACTATACAGGCAAGCGCAGCCTGCGGCAAAGGAGGCAGGCACCTGACACATTCTGTTAGAGTTGCAGGGATTGAATCCCGCTTATTCATGCGACATTGGAGTGACAACCTTGACCGCCGCAACCACGCCTAAAAGTAAGTCAACCGCCGCCGCGCTCTCCCCCGCGCGCACCAGGCTCTGCCTAGCGCTGCTCGTGCTGCTGGGATTCTCGCTCGGCTGCTCCGAGTTCGTGGTCATCGGCATCGAAAGTGACTTGGCGACGGAACTCGACGTATCACTTGCTACTGCGGGCCAGCTCATCAGCGTGTTCGCGCTCGTCTACGCCATCGCGACGCCGGTGCTTGCGCTCAGCACGGGCCACTTCCGCCGCTACCAGCTGCTCGTGTGCTATAGCATCATCTTTGTGCTCGGCAACTTGGTCATGGCGTTGGCGCCCAACTTCCAGGTGCTGTTTATCTCGCGCATTGTCCTGGGCTCTGTCTCGGGCGCGCTGCTCGCCGTGGGCGTGACGTACATCCCCGAGCTTCTGTCCCCGCAGCAAACTTCGCTTGCCATCTCGGTGGTATATGGTGCGTTTTCCGTGGCGATGGTCTTTGTGACCTCGATTGGCAAGCTTGTGGCCGACACGCTCGACTGGCACGTGGCCATGTACGGTACGCTGACCTTTGCCGTTTTGATCTGCGGAGCGCTCGTGGCGTTTATGCCGCGCGCCGGACAGACCGACGAACCCGCTACCTTCCGCGAGCAGGCGAGTCTGCTACGCGAACCGAGCATCATCACCGGCATGCTCATCTTTTTGTTTGGCGTGGGATCGGTCTATGTGTTCTACGGCTACGTGACGCCTTATCTTGAGCAGGTGCTGGGCATGGGCACTGTTCAGGCGAGCACCACGCTTATGGCCTACGGCGTGTTCTGCCTAGTCTCGAACATCTTGGGCGGATGGATCGACGCGCGCTTTGGCATGAAGGCGCTGCTTGTGACGTTTGTGCTGCAAGCTGCGGCGTTACTCGGGCTGTTTGCCGTGGGCGACACCATGCCGCTCGCGCTGGTCTTTGTCTTTAGCCTAGCGCTGCTCATGTACCTGTTCTCGGTGTCATGCATCACGCACTTTATGGACGTGGCGCGCAGCCGCCATCCCAAGTCGATGGTGCTCGCGAGCTCGGTAGAACCCATGGCGTTTAACGTCGGCATTTCGTTTGGCACCGCAGTAGGCGGCGCCGTGGTGAGCAGCGTTGGCATTGCCTACGTGGGCGCCGTGGGCGCTGCGTTCTCGCTCGTAGCCTGGGCGCTTGCGCTAGTGACGATCAAGCTCGCCCGCTGGGAGCGCCGTCGTCAATCAGCACAGCCCCGGATGCAGGCATAGGGACGAACACAGCCCAAGGTGGCGAGCAACCAGTGAAAACCGTCCCATACTAGTAGTGTTTATCCGCCTGCAAGCTCCGGCAGTGCAATTTCGTGTATTTTAGATACACGCTTTTCTACGATTTCGTGTATTTTAAGTACACGAAATCGTACTAAACTATGTATCTGAAGTACACGAAATCGGAAAGGTGGCCCCATGCGCAGATCAATCGAATCCGTTATCGAATCATGGGCGACAAAGGACGCCTCACGCCCCCTCCTCATCCGTGGTGCGCGACGCGTAGGCAAAACGTACGCTGCCGAGGAAATCGGCAGGCGAATCGCCGGCGATGCGTTTGTCAAACTCGACTTTCAGACCGATCTTGAACTGATTGCTCCGCTGTTCGACTGTCCCACCGACGACGTTGACACCATCGTGGCGCGAATTTCAGACTATAAACGCACCCCCATTCGCAAGGAAACCGCCTTCATCCTGTTTGACGAGGTGCAGCTCTGCGAACGGGCGCTCAACTCGCTTCGCTTTTTCTCGGGTTCGGGCTGGCGCATATGCGCGACCGGCAGCCAACTCGGTGTCACCACGCGCAAGCGCAAGTTGCCTTTTCCCAGCGGCGTTCGTCAAGAGACCATGCATCCCATGTCGTTCGAGGAGTTTCTCTGGGCGCTCGATGAGGAGCAGATGGCCGATGCTGTTCGTACCCACGCCGGCACGCTCGATGCTTACGCCGCGCACCAAGCCGCGCTCAGCCTGTTTCATCGATACCAGGTCGTGGGCGGCATGCCCGCCGCCGTCAACGCATATCGCAAGACGTTATCCATCGAAGACGCGCGCGTCGAGCAGCGCGAAATCGACGAGACCTACACCGCCGATATGACCGACCCCGAAAACGGGATCAGTGGCGTGGCGACGCGCAAGGTATGGCGCTCCATTCCGTCCCAGTTGCTGAGATCGTCCACAAAGAAATTCAAGTACTCCGAGGTCGAACGCGGAGGCCGTCGCGCCAAGCTTATCGAGCCGCTCGACTGGCTCGAAGGCGCCGCCATCATATCGGTCAACAACCTGACCGAAGGCATCGAACCTCCCCTCGTTCCCTTCGACGACGAAGACGGAAGTTTCTTTAAGGTCTATCTTCTCGATACGGGCCTCATGTTCTACAAACTCGGTATCAACCCGCGGCTCTGGCTCGACCTCAAAGAGGATTCCGCCATAGCACTGTCTTCCGACTTTCGAGGTGCCCTGGCCGAAAACTCGGTCATGCAGGCATTTTCGAGCAATGGTTTGCGGACGTACTATTGGGCGCCGCCGTCGTCTTGGAAGACGAGCGGTGAGCTCGATTTTCTACTTCAGACCGACCGTATGGAAATTGTGCCCGTCGAGGTAAAGTCCGCACGCAACGTGCGCGCAAGAACCCTCGGGTCGTTTATGGACAAAGCCCGGTCGCCATATGCCTACATTTTGTCCGAGAACAATTTTGCCCGCAGCGAAACTGATGACGGGCGCGAGCTGCGCCACCTCCCCTTGTACGCAGCGGGTTTTATCGGAGCAAACTGTCTCAAGGGCAGCCTGTAAGCCCCGCGCGACCGCCCAGAAAGGAAACCGCTCATGCAACGCATTCTTTTTATCTGCTATGGAAATATCTGTCGCTCGACGATGGCTGAGTCCGTGTTTACCGAGCTAGCGCGCCGCGCTGGACGCGCGGGCGAGTTTGTCATCGATTCTGCAGCAACCTCAACCGAAGAGATCGGCAACCCGCCGCATCATGGCACGGTCGCCAAGCTGCGCGAAGTCGGGATTCCCGTCGTCGCACATCGCGCACGTCAGGTGCGGCGCGCGGAGTATGGCAACTGGGATCGCATTGTCTATATGGATGCTGAGAACGCGCGCGGTCTGCGTCGCATCTTTGGCGACGACCCCGACGGCAAGATTACGCGCTTGCTCGATTGGACCGAGCGCCCCGGCGACGTGGCCGATCCCTGGTACACCGGCAACTTCGATGCCACCTACCGCGACGTGCTCGCCGGTTGCACCGCTATGCTCGAGCAGCTGTAATCGATGAAATGCAGAGTTTTTAGAGCCACAAATCGGATGAAATGCAGAAATTTGACCTTACTCGCACGCAGGACAACGACGATAACGCCTAAGCACGGGCATAAACGAGATCGGGATTCCCATATACAAATCGAGCGTGGATTTTCTCCCACTTTGAGCGCGAAATTGCGTCCAAAACGGGAAAAATCCACGCTCATTATCTCGGCGGGAGAAAATCCTCGCTCGACTACTCGTCGACGATCTCGGCGAGCCAGACGTTCAATGTATCGACCTCGGGGCAGCAGAACTTTGCCGTGCCGGGCTCGTTGCCGGGCACGGTTCCGCCGTAACGCAAGATGTCAATGTAAGGAAAGCCCACATGGCAGGCCATAGCGCACATCTTGCCGCGGTCTCGGTCAAAGTCAAAGACATCGCCTGGCTTGTGACCATGATGGCAGCGGCACGTTCCCAACTGGTCCACGCAGCGAATGCGGATACGCGGACGCTTGCCACGCGGCGCGCCGAGCGGCTTGCTCTCGCCTGCAGGCTTGGCGCCGCCCTCGTCAGCGTTACTCATGGTCAATCACATCCAGGCAGGCCTCGATGGGAAGGCCAGCCGGCTTGTCCTCTTGGTCGGCATTGCGCTCGATAAGCTCGGCCACCACACGCATGGCATCGGCCGTGGCACGCTGGAGGCTCCAACCGTTCATCACGCGGCCCATGAGCACGGCCGAGAACGTATCGCCCGTACCCGGGAAGTACACCGGGATCAGCTCAAACGGAATCTCAAAGTATTCCCCCGCCACATGGTCGTAGCCGATGACGGCACTCGCCCCATCGACCTTCGCACTCGTAATGACAACCGACTTGGTGCCCAACGCGAGCATGGCGTCCACGAGCGTGCGGGCCTCATCGGCCGTAATCTCTTCGGCGATAGGCGTTTCGGTGAGCAGGCACGCCTCGGTATAGTTGGGCACCGCGTAGTCGGCGCACTCGACCAAGCTGCGCATGAGTCCGATGGTCGACTCGGGCACGCCGGCATAGAGCTTGCCGTTATCGCCCATGATGGGATCGACGAACACCCTGGTGCCCTTTTGAGCGCGGCGGTGGCAAAAGTCCGAGATGATGCGCGTCTCCTCCTCGGTCACGATAAAGCCGGTCGAGATAGCATCAAATTCAAAGCCGAGCTCCTCCCAGATAGCGAGGCTCTGGCGCACGTACTCCGTGGTGTCGTGAATGTAGAACTTGGGATAGTTGAGCGTATCGGAAACGAGCGCCGTCGGCAGGTTGTGGATGCGATAGCCCATGTGCGACAGTACCGGCAGCATGGCCGAGAGCGCGACCTTGCCGTAGCCGCACATATCGTTGATCAGCAGCAGCTGAGTGTTCTTCATGAGTGTCCCCCTTGGGTCGGGCGCGGCGCGATGTCGCCATAATGCGACTAAGTGTAGCGCAGTGCAATCTAAGTCTTGCCTTCGGATGTAAGACCAAGTTTGGGCGTAATTTTGTTCTTAGAGTTTTTCTGACGCTTCTTATTGCAGAAACTTGGCCTTAGAAGGCGCTATAAAATTCTAAGAACAAGTTTTGGCTCAAATTTGTTCTTAGGACACTAACGATGCTCGCACCCATCACACCCGGACGACAGGGAAACGTCAGGCACAACCTTTCAGGAGCCCTCGCCTATGATTCGTTTAGACCCGCCAATATGGATTCATTCTTTCCAATCAATTTATCCGCTGATTCCATGCGGCTTGTCTCCGATTGCCGCGCCATACTCGGCGAGGTTGAGGGCATGTCTCGCTTTGTTCCGAACATCGACATGTACCTTTCTATGTACGTTCGCAAGGAAGCGCTCTTGTCCTCTCAAATCGAGGGTACGCAATGTACGTTCGATGATGTTCTTGACCCGTCAAACGAATCCAATGCGAGCCGGGACCTAACCGACGTCGTCAACTACACTCGAGCGGTGCAGCAGGCGACCACGCTCATGGAGGAACTGCCACTCTGTATGAGGCTGCTCAAATCCGTCCATGCCACATTGCTTGGAAATGGCAGAGGCTCCGGCAAGACGCCGGGCCAGTTCAGGACGACTCAGAACTGGGTCGGACCAAACGGCTGCACGCTCAATGAGGCCCCGTATGTCCCTCCCAACACGGAGGATATGAAGGAGGCACTTGGCGACCTCGAGCTTTTCATCAACGAGCGTGACGACATCGATCCAGTCATCAAGGCCGCTTTGGTGCACTACCAGTTTGAAACCGCGCACCCGTTCCTCGACGGCAACGGACGCCTCGGGCGTCTGCTCATCCTCCTTTCGCTCATACATGATGGGGCGCTCACCAAGCCGGTCATCTACCCCTCGTATGAACTCAAACGACACAGGAGCGAATACTACGATTGGCTTATGCGCGTAAGGCAGAGAGGCGATTTTGAGGGATGGGTTTCGTTTTTCAGTACCTGCTTGCTTGCAAGCGCACGCGAGGCGCGGGATTCGATGCGGAAGCTTGTCGACCTCCATTCGGAAACCGAAAGGCTGATTCGCGAAAAGGCGGGAAGGGCTACGACGAACGCCCTTATGCTACTCGACCTTCTCGAGGGCAATCCGATCGTCGACACCGCCTTTGTGTCTGAACGAATGCAGATTAGCAGATCGAGCGCAAACAACCTTATATCCCAATTTACCGATTGGGGCATTCTTGTCCAACGTGATACGAGCAGGAAACGATACCGCACGTTTTCATATGAGCCATATCTCGCCATCCTCCGAACCGGCGACGAGCCGCTCTAAGTCTCGGAAAGCCAAGGGGAGACCGGCAGCTGCCAGTCTCGCCCCCTTAATGAACCTATCGAAAACTCCGGGATACGCCGTGGCCCGCTGAATCTACGCTGCGAAGACTGTCCAAGATTCCCCTGGCACCGGCACCCCAGCACTGCCACAAAATCGATTCGGTACCTTGACAATCAGTTAGGTACCTCTAGAATCACTTAGGTACAAAACAATTTCTCTACCTAACTAAAGAAAGGAGCAACACCATGTGCGACGAATGCATCGACCTCTGCCCCCATGCGCCGGGCGGCGACCCCATCGAGCCTGCAGATTCGCCCGAGGCGCAATCGCAATCGGATGCACTTGCCAAGCGCATCCTTAACGGGCTTGGCTTCTGCGGCCATTACATGCATTTTCATGGCGGAGGCGTATCCGGCAAGGCGCCCATCATCTGCCTGCTGGCCAAGCAGCCCGGCGGTGAGATGTCACAGCAGGAACTCGGCATGCACTTTGACCTCAAGCCGGGGTCGCTTTCCGAGATCCTGTCCAAGCTCGAGCTCAACGGCCTCATCGAGCGCAGCCGTAACCCCAAGGATCGACGGCAGCTCACCATTCGCCTGACCGAAACCGGCCGGGAAAACGCCCGCATCGACCAGGCGGCCCGCATTCGCTTTAGAGAGCAAGCCTTTAGTGCCCTCACCCACGACGAGCGCGAGCAGCTCGCCGAAATGCTCGAGAAAATCCGTGTAACCTGGGAGGAACTGGATGATTAAAACCCTCATGGGAAGCATCCGCGACTATATGAAAGTCACCGTTGCCACGCCGTTGCTCGTGCTTGGCGAGGTGCTCTGCGAGATGCTGATTCCATTTATCACCGCCAACCTGATCGACACCATCAAAGACGGCGCCACCGTAGCCGAGATGCTTCCCACCGCAGGCTTTTTGGTGCTCATCGCGCTGACGTCGCTTGCTTTTGGCGCCGCGGCTGGTGTCACCTGCAGCCATGCGAGCTGCGGATTCGCCAAGAACCTGCGTCACGACCTGTTCTACAAGATCCAGACGTTCAGCTTTGCCAACATCGATGAGTTCTCGAGCTCCTCACTCGTCACGCGCCTGACCACCGATATCAACAACGTGCAGCAGGCCTTTATGATGATCATCCGTATTGCCGTGCGCGCGCCGCTGGTATTGATCTTCGCCTTTACCATGGCGTTTATCATGGGCGGCAGCGTCGCCATGGTCTACCTGGTCATCATTCCGCTGCTGGGCTTTGGACTGTTCTTTATCATCTTTAAGGTGCGCCCCATCTTCTCGCGCGTGTTCCACAAGTACGACGCCCTTAACGAGTCCGTTGAGGAAAACGTCACCGGCATGCGCGTGGTCAAGAGCTATGTGCGCGAAGACTTTGAGAAGGAGAAGTTCGCGACCGCCGCGCGCGACGTCCAGATGGACTTCACCCGCGCCGAGAAGCTGCTCGCCTTTAACAACCCCATGATGAACATCTGCGTCAACGGCGCGTTTGTCGTCATCATCTACCTGGGCTCCAAGCTCATCATCACGAGCCAGGGCACGCTGTTCGACGTGGGCCAGCTCTCCTCGACCTTTACCTATGGTTTCCAGATTCTCATGAGCCTGATGCAGCTGTCGATGATCTTTGTCATGGTGACCATGGCCGACGAATCGGCACACCGCATTGCCGAGGTGCTGGCCGCCGAGCCCACGATCGCCGGTCCCGCCGAGCCCGTGCTCGAGGTTGCCGACGGTTCCATCGACTTTGACCACGTGAGCTTTAAGTATTCCAAGCATGCGAAGCGCCAGGCGCTCGACGATATCGACCTGCACATTACGAGCGGCGAGACCATCGGCATCATCGGCGGCACCGGCTCGGCCAAGTCCACGCTCGTTAACCTCATCGCCCGCCTGTACGACACCACCGAAGGCGCTGTGCGCGTGGGCGGCGTGGACGTGCGCGACTACGACCTGGACGCGCTGCGTCACCAGGTCGCCATGGTGCTGCAGAAAAACGTGCTGTTTAGCGGCACCATCGCCGAGAACCTGCGTTGGGGCGACCCGAACGCCACCGACGAGGAAGTCCGCGAGGCAGCGCATCTGGCCTGCGCCGACGAGTTTGTCGACGGTTTCCCCAAGGGCTACGACACCTGGATCGAACAGGGCGGCTCCAATGTTTCGGGCGGTCAGAAGCAGCGCCTGTGCATTGCACGCGCCCTGCTGCGTCGCCCCAAGATCTTGATCCTGGACGACTCCACCAGCGCCGTCGACACCAAGACCGACGCCAAGATTCGCGCAGGGCTGGCAAGCTATCTGCCCAACACGACCAAGATCATCATCGCCCAGCGCATCAGCTCCGTGCAGGACGCAGACCGCATCATTGTCATGGAGGGCGGCCGCATCGCACAGATCGGCAACCACGAAGAGCTGCTCAAGACGAGCGAGATCTACCGCGAGACCTTTACCTCGCAAAACAAGATGTCTGCCGAAGGTACGCAAGACGCCGACAACGTCTCTGGCGACGCGAACACGGCGGCAGACAACACCGACATGACCGCAACGCAAGCTCAGACCCAGGAAGGAGGCGAGGCCCATGAGTAAGGCAACGACCGCCGAGCGCGCGCTCAACCGCAAGGGCGGCACCATGTCGCGCCTCATCAAGACGCTCTTTGGCTTCTATCCCGTGCTTTTGCCCCTCGTCGTCGCCGGCGTGGTGCTCTGCGCCATCATCAACTCCATCGGCGCGACCTTCCTGCAGAGCGCCCTGCAAATTATTGGCGAATCGTGGCAGTCGGGCGATTGGGAAGCCGCGCAGCCCAAGATCGCACAGCTCGTGACCACCCTCGCCTGCATCTACGGCGTCGGCGTCCTGTCCTCGCTCTTCTGGAACCGCGCCATGGCTATCGTCACGCAGGGCTCGCTGGAGAAGCTGCGCGAGATGATGTTCAACCGCATGCAGGACCTGCCGATCCGCTACTTCGACACGCACCAGCGCGGCGATATCATGAGCCACTACACCAACGACATCGACACGCTGCGTCAGATGATCAGCCAGTCGCTGCCCAACCTGCTCATGACGATCATCATCATCGTCACGGTGTTCTTTATCATGCTGTACTACAGCGTGTGGATGTGCCTGGTCATCATCGCCGGCGTCGCCTTTATGACCTTTATGACCAAGCTGCTCGGCTCCAACTCCGCGCGCTTCTTCATTGCGCAGCAGACCGAGCTCGGCGTGGTCGAGGGCCATATCGAGGAGGTCATGAACGGCCAGAAGGTCGTCAAGGCGTTCTGCCACGAGTCTGCCGCCGAGGCCGATTTTGACGAGCGCAACGAAAAGCTCTTCGAGGTCTCCCAGAAGGCCAACATGTACGCCAACATCCTCATGCCCATCCTTATGAACCTGGGCAACCTGCTCTACGTGCTGGTCGCACTGGCGGGCGGCATTTTCCTGGCGCTGGGCGTGCCCAACCTGAGCATCTCGGGCATGGCGCTGTCCATCGCCGTCGTGGTGCCGTTCCTCAACATGACCAAGCAGTTCTGCGGACAGATCGGCCAGATCTCGCAGCAGATCAACGCCGTGGTCATGGGCCTCGCCGGCGCCGACCGCATCTTTGAGCTCATCGACGAGAAGCCCGAGGCCGACGAAGGCTACGTGACGCTCGTCAACGCACAGGTGAACCCCGAGACTTGGGAGTTCGAGGAGGCTGACCACCACACCGGCATGTGGGCGTGGAAACATCCGCACCGCGCAACCGGCGAGATCGAGTACGTCCCGCTGCGCGGCGACTTGGTCATGGACAACGTCGACTTTGGCTACACCCCCGACCACGAGGTCCTGCACGGCGTGTCCGTGTTTGCCGAGCCGGGTCAGAAGGTCGCGTTTGTCGGCGCCACCGGTGCCGGTAAGACGACCATCACCAACCTCATCAACCGCTTCTATGACATCGCCGACGGCAAGATTCGCTACGACGGCATCAACGTCAATAAGATCCGCAAGGCCGATCTGCGCCGCTCGCTGGGCGTCGTGCTGCAGGACGTGAACCTGTTCACCGGCACCGTGATGGACAACATCCGCTACGGCAACCTGGATGCGACCGACGAGGAGTGCATCGCGGCGGCCAAGCTCGCGGGCGCAGACGACTTTATCACCCGCCTGCCCGACGGCTACGACACGATGCTCACCGGCAACGGCGCACAGCTGTCGCAGGGCCAGCGCCAGCTGATCTCGATCGCCCGCGCCGCCGTCGCCGATCCGCCGGCGATGATTCTAGACGAGGCCACGAGCTCCATCGACACCCGCACCGAGGCCATCGTGCAGGCGGGCATGGATAAGCTCATGGAGGGCCGCACGACGTTTGTCATCGCACACCGCCTGTCCACCGTGCGCAACTCCGACGCGATCATCTGTCTGGACCACGGCCGTATCATCGAGCGCGGCAACCACGACGAGCTGATCGCCAAGCGCGGGTACTACTACCAGCTGTACACGGGTGCGTTTGAGCTGGAGTAGGAACGGTTACTGACGGAGGGTGCCCCGGGGCGTCGGGGTAATTCCTCCGTGCTCAAACATTCTCGCTTCGCTGCGAAACTGCGCGCGGAGGAAATACCCCGCCGCCCCGGGGCACCCTCCTGCGCGCAATCAGCCCGTTGTTTAAAACGGAATAAAGGTTAGTGAGGCCCTGGCCGTTTGGCCAGGGCCTCGTTTTGTTAGTCTTTTTGGGACGGGGCTTTTTGACTACTTTGAGGGTGCGCAGGCAGGGCGGCAAAAGTAGCTAAAAAAGCCCCGTCCCAAAAAGACTACCCGCGCCAAATGAGCTACTTGAGGAGTTGGGCCATGGCGTTGACGAATTTTTGGACTTGGAGGGTGGGCTCGAGCGGGTAGTGCAAATAGACCGGCACCTCGCGACCGCATAGAAACGGTACGCCCACAAAGGCCGGGTGCACGCCCGACCACGCTCCGCAGGTGAGCACCGCATCGCCCTTTTCCTCCGCCTCGTTAAAGAGCGCAAAGTCGAAACTATCCACATCGATCACGTCCACGCCGCCGTCGGCCAACAGGTCGATGCGCAGGCTGTCCATGGCATCGTTGCCGTGGCGCAGTACGCGCAAACGCATACCCTCCAAGTCGGCAACCGTGATACGCGTCTTGCGCGCGAGTGGGCTTGTGCGCGGCACATCGATATAAAACGGCACGTTAACGATACGGAGCTTTTGGCAGGCGTCGCCCCAACGCGGGGTCGAAAAACTCGACTGCACCACATCCACCTCGCGGCCAAGGCTGCGCATGACGGTCTCGCGCTCGTCGTAGAGATCGCTTACCGGCACGATTTCAAATCGCAGCGACGGTTCCAGATCGTGGATGCCCGACCACATCGACAGCGTTTGGCGCCCCGGGCACATCATCGACACGCCCAGGCGCACGGCACCGCCATCGCCCGCCGCGCGTCGGGCACGGCGCAACGCGTCCTCGGACTGCCGCATGATCGAGCGCGCATCGTCCACCAGCAGAGCACCCGCCGGCGTCACCTTGACGCCCGAGTGCGAGCGTTCGAACAGCGTGATGCCGAACTCGGCCTCGAAGCCCGACACCTGCTTGACGAGTGCCGGCGTCGACACGCGCAGCTTTGCCGCGGCACGCGAGAAACTTCCCAGCTCCGCGGCGGCCGAAATAGCGTCAAGTCGTCGATCGTACACGTCAATCTCCCGTTTTCGCGCCCGCGGCCATGCGCGGCCGTAGGGGGTCGTTTTGGCAGGTCACGCGCTCAATTGAGAACAAACCTCAATGCACGGTGTAAACCTACGGTTAACGCCATTCTAACAAATATGCAATTCACCTGCGCGAATTCAAAGCATACGATAACCAGCGAAAACCACGTGGGTCGATTAATGGGAGCGGCCCACAGGGAGGCACAAGAAGGGAAGTTCCTATGAGCAATTGGCTTAAGCTCGAGGGCGATGTCTGCGCCGTGACTGGCGCGCTCGGCGGTATGGGCGTCGAGATTTGCCGCGAGTTCGCCCGCAACGGCGCCAATGTCGTCCTGCTCGACCTGGACGAGGAGAAGGTCAAGGCCGCAGCCGCCGACCTCGCCGCCGAGTTTGGCATCCACGCCGAGGGCTACAAGATGAACGCCACCGACGAGGCCGAGGTTCAGGCCGCCGTCGATGCCACCATCGCCGACTTCGGCCGCGTCGACGTTCTCGTCAACACCGCCGGCATCCTGCGCTTCGCAGCCATGGAGGACCTGCCGCTGAGCGACTGGAACGAGGTCCTCAACGTCAACCTTACCGGCTACTTCATCACCTCGCAGCGCTTTGGTCGCGAGATGATCAAGGCCGGCCAGGGCCGCCTGGTGCACATCTCGACCGTCGCCAGCCACTCCCCCGAGACGTTCTCGGGCGTGTACAGCTCCACCAAGGCGGGCGTCAACATGATGTCCAAGATGCTTGCCGCCGAGTGGGGCCCCTACGGCGTGCGCTCCAACTGCGTCGAGCCCTGCTTTGTCAAGACCCCCATGTCGGCGAGCTTTTACGCCGACCCCGAGGTCGAGAAGAGCCGCAGCCGCCTTATCGCCACGCGCCGCATCGGCGAGGTCAGCGATATCGCTAACGCCGTCATGTTCCTGGCGTCCAAGCGCTCGGACTTTACCACTGGCGACGCCATCAAAGTCGACGGCGGCTTCTCCAATATGATGGGCGACCTCACCGCCAAGCCTGGCGGCCGCCGAGCTTTTGCCGACAACTACCTCAAGAACAAGGGTGTCGAGCTTTGGTCCGACGAGTCCGGCGTCGCAAAGCCCACTGACCAGTAAACCAGCCTGACAGGGAGGCTCGCGATGACGCCCGCCCCTCCCCCGCATCGATTAGAAAGAGTCCAATGGCTTCCACCAACTCCAACAAGGGTCGCGCCGTCGTGCTTTCCGCCGCGTGCGTCACCATGTTCTTCATCAGCTCCATAGCGCTGTATTCCGTCGTGAGCAAAAACCTGCTCGCCGTCTACCCCGAGTGGTCCAGCGCCCTTACCTGGGCTTTCCCGGTCTTTCAGACCATCATGGCCGTGACAGGCATCTTCGCCGGCCGCATCTCCGATAAGATCGGCCCGCGCAACGTCGTGATCGCCGCCGCCGTGTGCTACGGCTTGGGCTGGTTCATGTCCGGCACCGTCACCGAGCCGTGGCAGTTCTACCTGTGGTTCTCGCTCGTCGCCGCCATCGGCAACGGCCTGGGTTACAACCCGGCGCTCACCACCGGCCAAAAGTGGTTCATCGACAAGAAGGGTCTCGCCTCCGGCATCACCCTTGCCGCTTCGACCGCCGGCCCCGCCGTGCTGTCCCCGGTACTCGCCTCGCTGCTCATCCCGAGCCTGGGCATCTTTGGCGCCCTCAAGGCACTCGGCGTCATCTTCTTTGTGATGATCGCCGCCTCCGCCCTGTTCCTGAAGGCCCCCGAGGCCGGCTGGCTGCCCGAGGGCTTCGAGGTCCCCAAGGGCGGCGCACACGCCGGCACCTTCGGCGACCTCACCCCGGGCGAGATGGTCAAAACCCCGCGCTTTTGGGTCCTCATCGTCACCTTCGCCTTTGCTGCCACTGCAGGCACCCTGCTCGTGGGCAAGGTTGCCTCCATCGCCGCCGTCCAGCTCTTCGCCGACCCCACGTGCGCCGCAGCTGTCGCCCTCGGCGGTGTAGTGGTCTCCGTCAACACCTGCGCCAACCTGGTCGGTCGTCTGTCCTTTGGCCAGATCATCGACAAGCTCGGCGCCTACAAGTCGCTGCTCATCAGCCTGGTCGTCACCATCGTCGCGCTCGTCATCATGTCGATGAGCTTTACGCAGAGCATGTTCTTTGTGGCGCTCGCCCTGCTCGGCTTTAGCTTTGGCGCCCTGCTCGTCATCTACCCGCCGCTCACCGGTGGCGCCTTCGGTACCAGCAACATCGGTGTCAACTACGGCATCATGTTCTTGGGCTACGCCGCTTCTACTTGGATCAGCCAGCCCATTACCGCCGTGCTGTATCACGCCGAGGCCGGCAGCGCCGCCTACCAGCAGTCCTTCTACGGCGCCATCGTGATCGCCGCCATCGCCGTCGTGCTCACCGTCTACATGATGGTCTCCGACAGCAAGAAGAAGTCCGCCTAGTTTTACCGATGCGACAAAGGGACTGTCCCTTTGTCACATTCGCCAGCCACCAGTATTAAGGAGTCGAAATGTCTGAGCTCAACCCCGTCCGCATTGCCGTTATCGGCGCCGGCGCCATGGGCCGCAACCACATCCGCTTTGTCACCGAGGAGCCCGAGGCCGAGCTCGTCGCCATCGCCGACGCCTTTGAGGGCGCCCGCGCCACGGCCGAGGCCGCCGGCGTGCCGTTCTTTACCGATCCCGCCCAGATGATGGACGAGGTCAAGCCCGAGGCCGTCATCATCGCCACCCCCAACGACCTGCACCTGGGCGTTGCCCGCGAGGCCGTGAAGCGCAACATCGTGCCGCTGGTCGAAAAGCCGATCTCCAACGACCTTGAGGATGCCCAGGCCTTCGCCGCCGAGGCCGAGACCGCCGGCGTGCCCGTACTCGTGGGTCAGCACCGTCGCCACAACCCGTTTGTGAACAAGGCCAAGGAGATCATCGAGTCCGGCGAGTTGGGCAAGCTCACCGTGTCGAGCTTCCACTACATGATCTATAAGAACGATGAGTACTTTGATGTCGAGTGGCGCCGCAAGAAGGGTGCCGGCCCGATCCTGGTCAACCTGGTTCACGACGTCGACCTGCTCCGCTATCTGCTGGGCGAGCCCGTTGCCGTCCAGGGTATGCAGTCCAGCGCCGCCCGCGGTTTTGAGACCGAGGACTCCGCCGTGGTCAACGTCCGTTTTGCCGATGGCGCGCTTGCGAGCATGACCATCTCCGATGCCACCGCCAGCCCCTGGAACTGGGAGGCGACTGCTCGCGAGGACCCGCAGTACCGCCCCTTCGACGCCGATGCCTACTTTATTGGCGGTACCAAGGGCGCCCTTTCGCTGCCCCGCCTGCACCAGTTCTCCTACGACGGTGCCTCCAACTGGCACAAGCCGCTGCAGATGGAGATCCCGGCTGTGGACCCAGCGCTGCCGCACAAGATGCAGCTCAAGCACTTTGTGAAGGTCGTCCGCCGCGAAGTTGAGCCCGTCGTAACCCCCGCCGATAACGTCAAGACGCTCACGCTTCTCAACGCCATCAAAGAGGCCGCCGAAACCGGCCAGCTCGTCGAGCTGTAACGCCTTAGGGCAGACCGCGGCAGAAGCCCCATGCGAACCCTTCGGTCCGCCACCAACAAGCCCCTCTTCTTTGCCCCGCGAGCAGCCTCCTGCCCGCGGGGCTTTCTTTGCAGCCGCGGCGCGGGCGGGTGGTAGACTGGGTGGCTCATGCACCTGTAACGTACTCACAGACAGGAAGTTCCATGGATCTTATCGCCCAGCTCGCCCGCGAGCTCAACCTTAAGGCCGCCAATGTCGAGTCGGCCGTCAAGCTCATCGACGAGGGCAACACCATCCCCTTTATCTCGCGCTATCGCAAGGAAGCCACAGGCGGCATGGACGACGTCGCCCTGCGCGCACTCGACGAGCGCCTGTCCTACCTGCGCAATCTTGAACAGCGTAAAGAGGACGTCATCCTGCTCATCGACGCCCAGGGCAAACTCACGCCCGAGCTCGAGCAGCAGATTCGCGAGGCCACACAGCTCCAGCGCGTCGAAGACCTCTACAAGCCCTACCGTAAAAAGCGCATGACCCGCGCGCAGAAGGCCCGCGAGGCAGGCCTGGAGCCGCTTGCCAACATGATCATCATGCAGGCATCCGCCAAGGGCAGCGCGCTCGACGCCGCCGCGGCATACGTCAACGAGGAGGCCGGTTTCGACACGCCCGAAAAGGCGCTCGCCGGCGCCGCCGACATCGTGGCCGAGACGGTGGCCGAGGACCCCGAGAACGTCGCCGACCTGCGCGCCTTTACGCAAAACACCGCCGACATCGTCGTCGAGGCCACCGACCCCGCGGAAAAGACTCCCTACGAGCCCTACTACAACTTTGACGAGCCGCTGCGCCGTATTCCCAACCACCGCGTGCTGGCTATCGACCGCGGTGAGCGCGAGGGCAAGCTCCGCGTGCGCGTGAACGTCGACGGCGCTGCCGCCACGGCGCGCCTCGGCAGCCGCTGGCCCCGTCGCCAGGGCGTGTTCGCGCCCGTCTTTGACGCCGCCATCGCCGATGGCTACAAGCGTCTCATGGCCCCCTCGCTGGAGCGCGAGGCCCGCGCCAAACTCACCGTCCGCGCTCAGACCGAGGCCATCAATGTCTTTGCCAAGAATCTCGAGGGTTTGCTCTCGGCACGCCCCGTGCGCGGTGCCCGCGTGCTCGCGCTCGATCCGGGCTACCGCACCGGCTGCAAGGTCGCCGTCATGGACGAGACCGGCAAGCTACTCGACCACAGCGTGGTGTACCCCACCAAGCCGCGCCACGACGTCGCCGGCACCAAGCGCGAGCTTGCCCGCCTCGTCAAGAAGGACGGCGTCAACACCATCGTCATCGGCAACGGCACCGCCAGCCGCGAGACCGAGGAAGTCGTCTCGGAGTTCATTGCCGAGCAGGCGCCCGGGCTGCGATACACCATCGTCAACGAAGCCGGCGCGTCGGTGTACTCCGCCTCCGAGCTCGCCAGTCAGGAATACCCCGACCTGGACGTCACCGTGCGCGGCGCCATGAGCCTGGGCCGCCGTCTGCAGGACCCGTTGGCAGAGCTCGTCAAGATTCCGCCCCAGTCCATCGGCGTGGGCCAGTACCAGCACGACCTTGACCAGGCCGAGCTTTCGCGCACCCTGGGCCACGTGGTGGAAGACGTCGTCAACCGCGTGGGCGTCGACGTCAACACCGCAAGCGCGAGCCTGCTGGGATACGTATCGGGCATCACGCCGAGCGTGGCCAAGAATATCGTGGCCTACCGCGAGGAAAACGGAGCCTTTACCGATCGCCGCCAGCTCAAGAAGGTCCCCAAGCTGGGACCCAAGGCATACCTCAACGCCGCGGGCTTCCTGCGCATTAGCGGCGGCAAGAACCCGCTCGATGCGACGAGCGTCCACCCCGAAAGCTACGAGGTGGCCACGGCCGTCCTGGAACGCGCCGGCGTTGCGGCAAGCGAGCTCAGCCGCGGCGGCGTGCCCGACATCGAGCGCCGCCTGGGCAGCATCTCGACGCTAGCAAGCGACCTGGACTGCGGCACCCTGACGCTTATCGACATCGTCAACGAGCTCAAAAAACCCGGCCGCGACCCGCGCGACGACGCACCCGAGGTGGTCTTTAGCCGCTCGGCACTTTCCATCGACGACCTGGAGCCCGGCATGGAGCTCAAGGGCACGGTGCGCAACGTCGTCGACTTTGGCGCCTTCGTCGACGTGGGCGTGCACCAGGACGGCCTCGTGCATATCTCCAAACTGGCCAACCGCTTCGTCAAGCACCCGAGCGACGTGGTGCGCGTCGGCGACACGGTAAAGGTGTGGGTCGAAAAGGTCGATCGCGACCGCAAGAAGATCTCACTCACCATGGTGCAGGGAAAGTAAACCGCCAAAGCAAGGGTACCCCCTGTAGCAGCGTGCAAAATCGCGAGTATTCTGCAATTTCCGCCGCTCCGAACGCCCCTCAGAGGCAATAAAGTCACAAACAGCCCCCGTTTTAGCGTCGCCAGAGCCAAAACGGGGGCTGTTCCGTGCTTCAACCAGCTGGTAAAAGCCTTTACCTTGCTGAATACTCTCAATTTTGCACGTCGCAGGCGGGGGTACCTTTGCCTACGGCAGGATATGGAAGCCGAGTGCTAACTTGCCGGCAAGCTCGTGTCGGCAGCCCCGGCCTTTCCTTTACCTAGCGCGACCCTCGCGAAGCGCGTGAGCGATAGGGAAAGGAAAGGCCGGGGCGAACAACCCGCGGCGCAGCCAGTGTTCGCGTTACGGCAAGATATGGAAGCCCAAAGCGGCGATATCCTTGGCAAAGCCGCGCACGGTGTCGAGCGAGACCTCGTACGGATCGCGACCGATGTTCTTGCGCTTGGCCAGGATGCTGTTGGGCACCGTGATGATCTGGCAACCGCATCCTTCCGCCTGGTAAATGTTGATGAGCTCGCGCGTAGACGCCCACAGGACCTCACAACTGGGCTTGGCGGCGGCCTTCTTGACCGACTCAGTCATAAACGGAATGGGGTCGACGCCGGTGTCGGCGATGCGGCCGGCAAAGAGCGAAATGATGGACGGCGTCTCGGCGTCAACGGCCTCGACCATCTCATCGACCTGCTCGGGCGTAAAGATAGTGGTGACGTTGACCTTGATGCCGTCGGCCGAAAGCTTGCGCACCAGCTCGGCGGTGGACTCACCTTTGGTGGTCACGCACGGAATCTTGACGTAGACGTTCTCGGCCCAGGTAGCGATCTCGCGGGCCTCGACCTCCATGGTCTCGACGTCGTCGGCAAAGACCTCAAACGACACGGACACATCGGTGATGTGGGCCAGGACCTCCTTGGCAAACGCACGGTAATCCGTCACGCCGCCCTTCTTCATAAGGGACGGGTTGGTCGTGAAACCCTGAACGTTGCCGTTCTCGTACATGTCGAGCATGCCCTCGAGGTTTGCACCGTCAGCGAACACCTTGATTGCCATCTGCCTGATTCCTTTCGTTAGCATACGGCCGATAAACTGCTAAACACTTTACCTACGTTTATCAAGGCGTGAACTGCGGTTTTTTATCTTCTCGGCGAACGGTATAATCGCTTCAGTGTTTGGATTGATAAATCGATTGAGCATGCAAAAGCAAAGAGTCGCAGTTGGAGCAAACGTCAGAACGCGAGATTCATTAGATGAGGCCGAAATGCTGCATGGCGGTGACGGTACCGTCGTGTGCGACATCGTCGGTCACGTAGTCGGCGAGTGCCTTGACCTCGGGCATGGCGTTGCCCATGGCGACAGCTGTCTCGACCGCAGCGAGCATGCCCAGGTCGTTGCCCGAATCGCCAAAGCCAAAGGTGCGCGCATTTCCCGCGCGGCCCAGATACTCCAGCGCCCGTGCCACACCCACGCCCTTGTCGATACCCTTGGGGCTCAGCTCGCGGTTCTGGCCGCCGGTATTGCACAGCTCAAACTCGCGCTCGATAAAGCCGTCATCGTTGGCTACGCGAGCCAGGTCGCACGCGTTAATGCACACCTTGCCTACGCGCAAGCGGCCATCGACGCGCATCTGATCAACGCCATGCACCACGCCGGCGCCTAGCAGAAATGGCTGTTCGACACCAACTGGCTCAAGTGAATAGGTGGCACCGTTCGTCTCGAACAACGCCTCGCCGCCCGCCACAGTAATGCGACGCGCGAGCTCCTCAACAATGTCCTCGTCAATGCAGTCCTCGTGTGCCACGCGGCCCTCGACCTCTAGCGTGGCCCCCGCCATGGCAACGATTCCCACCGGGTTCAGCGCACGCAGGCCATCGGCAACCAGCCACAAGGGACGGCCCGTGCAGATAAATGCCTGGTGACCCGCATTGCGCAGGCGATGAAACGCCTCGATGACCGCCTGCGAGGGGCGCACCGCCGAAAAATCCTTATCGGTCATATCGTCGGGATCGAACGACGTCAGCGTGCCGTCCACGTCAAAAAAGAGCACGGCGGAATCGGGGCACGCATCAATCATATGGGTTCCTTTCGAGGGCGATGGCAAACGAAGCATCCATCATATAATGGAGCGACGCAACCAGAGAGGTCACCCATGGAATTTTATGCAAGCTGCCCCGAGGGCTTTGAATCCGCACTCGCCGACGAGCTCAAGCGGCTCGGGCTTTCGCATGTCCGCCGCCTTAAGGGCCGCGCTACGTTTGAGGGCGAGCTCGAAGAAGGCTACCGCGCCTGCCTGTGGTCGCGCCTGGCCAGCCGCGTGTTTGTGGTGCTCGGACGCTTTGAGGCACAGGATGCCAACGAGCTGTACGATGCCGTTTACGACATTGCCTGGGAAAACATCGTCCGCCCCGGCGCCACCATTGCCATCACTGCCCGTGGTGTGACCGAGCAGCTGCGCAACACGCGCTTCTCTGCCCTGCGCGCCAAGGACGCATTGTGCGATCGCCTGGCCGAGACCACGGGCCGTCGCGCCGATGTCGATGCTGCCGACCCCGATGTCCACCTGCTGCTTTCGCTACGCCAGCGCCGTGCGAGCATAAGCCTGGACCTTTCGGGCGACCCGCTGTTCAAGCGCCTGCCGCCCGCCGCGACTCGAGCCGGCGAGGGCGCGCACGTGCTGCGCCCGGACTACGCCGCCCTGGTGCTGGCACAGGTTGGCTGGACCGCGCTGTGCGAGCGCGAGCTGACGGCCGACGACTACGAAAACGAGGCCCTGCCCACGCTGATCGACGCCTCGTGCGCCGGTGGTGGCCTGTTGCTGGAGGCCGTGAACATTCTGACCGACCGCGCCCCGGGAGCTGCACGCGAGCGCTGGGGCTTTGAGGGCTGGCAGCTGCACGATGCCGCCCTATGGGAGCAGCTGCTTGCCGAGGCACGTGAGCGCGAGGCGGCAGCACGCGAGCGCCAGGCGCGCATCGTGGCCGTGGGCATCGACCCCGCCGCCCGCAAGACCGCCGAGCGCATGGTCAAGTGCGCCGGCTACAAGCGCTTTGTCGATTTTTGCGCCGCTAAGCCCGCCACCGTGCTGGACCATGCGGGCGCGGTCGCCGGCGCCGCCGTGGTCGCAGACACCACCGAGACGCCGCTTTCGCTCATGCACGACGCCATGACGCTGGTCGGCGAGCTGCGCCGCGCACCCGAGCTCGCTTCGGCACCGGTCGCCGCGCTCACCCGCGATGGATTGCTGGCCCGCGCGCTCCACGCCGAGCCCGCGCACTCAATTGCCGTCATGCCCAACAACGAGGAGGCGACTATTGAGGTTTGGCCCTCGCTCGACCACGCCGCCGCGGCATTTGAAGCTGCGACCAGCGCGGATGCCGAAGAGCAGGCCGCGGATGCCGAAGATGAAGCCGCCAACACCCCCATGCCCGAACCTACCGCTACGCTCGACCTGGGCGACGGCAAGCCGCTGCCCGTGCTCATCCCCGAATCCGAGCAGTTCGCCAACCGCCTGCGCAAGAACGCCCGCCTGCGCCGCAAGTGGGCAAAGCGCGAGGGCGTGAGCTGCTACCGCGTCTACGATGCCGACCTGCCCGACTACTCCGCCGCCATCGACCTGTACGAGGGTTGCCCACAGACGCCGGGCCGCTGGCTCGTCATCGCCGAATACGCGGCGCCCAAGACCATCGACCCGGCGCTGGCCCAGGCCCGTATGCTCGACATCTTGGCCATCGCGCCACGCATCCTGGATGTCCCAGCCGTGCATGTGCATGCCAAGGCCCGCATGCGTTCGCGCGGCGGCTCGCAGTACGGCAAGCAAGGCGCCGGTAAGGGCGGCTCGGGCGAGCGTGCCAACATCGCGCGCCGTCGCCTGCCGCTCATCGAGGAGGGCGGGCTCACCTTTGCCGTCAACTTTGACGACTATCTGGATGTGGGCATCTTCTTGGATCACCGCGTCACGCGCAACCTGGTGCGCGAGCACGCCAAGCAGGCGCGCCGCTTCCTCAACCTGTTCGCCTACACCGGCACCGCCACCTGCTATGCGGCCGACGGCGGCGTCGAGGAAACCGTGACGGTCGACCTCTCCAACACCTACCTGGACTGGGCCGAGCGCAATATGCGTCAGAACGGCTTTGTGGGCCCGCAGCATCACTTTGTGCGCGACGACGTGCTCGCCTGGATTCGTGACCAGCGTCAGACGCGCAACCGCTGGGACCTGATCTTTGTCGACCCGCCCACGTTTTCGAACTCGTCCAAGATGGGCCGCCGCACCTGGGATGTTCAGCGCGACCATGTTGAGCTTTTGGCCGGCGTGTCGCGCCTGCTCGCACAGGGCGGCCATGCCATCTTTAGCTGCAACCTGCGCGGCTTCCGCCCCGAAACGCGCAAGCTCGCCCGCGCGGGCGTAGTGCTGGAGGACATTACGGCACAGACCATCCCCGAGGACTTCGCGCGCAACCAGAAGGTGCACCATTGCTATATCGTGCGCCGCCTGCCCATCGAGGACGCCATGGCCGAAGCCGGCTTTAGCGCCGAGGAGATTGCCGAGCGAACCGAGGAGCTGCGTAACCCCGACGCCCGCAAGCCTCGTGCGGCAGTACCCGCGCACGCGCGGGCCGGCAACGGCAAGTCCAACTTTGCCGACAAGCCCTCCCCCGCCGGCAAGCCCAAAAAGAAGAAGTTCTACGCCAGCAAGCCCAAGGGCAAGTAATAAAAAAGCGATGGGATAGTTCCCCGATGACCTCATCAAAGGCCAAACGAGAACTATCCCACCGCAACTCATAGAGGGGCCACGTCTGGGGGCCGTGCTCTGCCCTATCCCTGGGTGACCAATCGGTAGCCAATGCCTACGTGCGTCTGGATATAGCGCGGATGCGCGGGATCGGACTCGATCTTTTTGCGCAGCGTACCCATAAAGACACGCAGGCTCGCCAGGTCGCTCTTGGTCGCCGTACCCCAAATCTCGTGCAGGATAAACTGGTGCGTCAGCACCTTGTCGGCGTTGTGCGCCAGCAGGCATAGGAGCTTGTACTCGATCGGCGTCAGATGCAGTTCCTCGCCATCCATCGTGGCGATGCCGGCATCAAAATCGATATGCAACTCGCCGGTATCGAACGAGCCCTCGGAGGCAACGCCGCCCGTTTGCGCATACGAAAGGCGCCTGAGCGTCGTGCGGATGCGTGCGAGCAGTTCCTCGACCGAAAACGGCTTGGTCAGGTAATCGTCGGCACCGGCATCGAGCGCACGGATCTTGTCCGCATCCTCGCTGCGCGCCGAGACCACAATGATCGGCATGCCCGACCATGCGCGCACCGACTCGACTACCTTGACACCGTCCATATCGGGCAGGCCCAGATCGAGCAGCACAATGCTCGGCGCCTGCGATGAGGCGGCGGCGATGGCGGCATGGGCGGTTTCCACGGCCATATGGCGCAAACCGTGCGCCTCGAGCGCGGCGACGATAAGGTTGCGGACGGCGGGATCGTCCTCAACGACCAAGATGAGTGGTTTTGCGGCAGAGTTCGGCACAGCGCTACTCCTTATCAAACGAAACGTCGGCGGCGGGAAGCTCAATCGTAAAGACCGAACCGTGCGGGTCCGCCGCGGTAACCTCTATGCTACCGCCATGTGCCAGCGCAATGGAGCGACACAGGGATAATCCCAGGCCCACGCTGCGGCGGCTATCGGCCAGGCCATGGTTGGCGGTGTAGAACGACTCAAAGATTCGCTCGCGGTCCTCGGGCGCGATGCCCGGGCCGTCATCGGCCACCGAGCACTCCACGTATCCATCGTGGACGACAATCGAGATCACGATATGCGAGCCCGCGGGCGTGTAGGTGATGGCGTTGTTCACCAGGTTGACCACCAGCTGCACCATCAGGCGCGCATCGACGTTGACGAGCGCCGGCTCATCGCACGCCACCACCTTAAGGTCGTGCTCGCGCACGGCCGGGTTCACGTGGCGCAGCGCCTCCTCGACGATATCGTCCATGAGCTCGAGCGTAGTCGACAGATGCATGCCGTCGCCCTCGAGCTTGGTGATGGCGAGCAGGTTCTCGACGGTGGCGTTGAGCCATTGTGCATCCGAGCGAATGGATAGGAGCATGCCGCGGCGCGTCTGGTCGTCGAGCACAGCCGTACCGGTCGAACCCTGGTCGAGCAGCACGTCGGCGTTACCCGAAATACTGGTAAGCGGCGTGCGCAGATCGTGCGAGATGGAGCGCAGCAAGTTGGCACGCAGCTGCTCGTTTTTAGCGAGCACCGCCGCCTCCTCGCGAGCCTCCATGGCGCGGGCGCGATCGAGCGCCAGCTCGCCTTCGCTCACGATGGCATCGGCAAGCGTCCGCTCCTCGGGCGTCAGCGCATCGGGCTCGGCGACAATGGCGAACACCCCCACCACCGAGGCGGGATCGCCCGCGCGCACCATGGTGTCGCCCGAGCGCACGGTCAGGTATATGCCGTAGAACGCCGAGGCGCCATAGGTGGCATCGAGCGGCGTTCCCACATAGGCGGACGCCGAGAGCCGCGGCGGCATCTGCGGCGCCAGCTGGTGTACCGGCGCGGCATCGCCCACGGCCGTGTACGTCGTGCGCGGCAGCAGGTCATCGTTATCGGCATCGGCGCTATACCACACGACCGGACAGTCCGAAAGACGCGCCAGCTGCGTTGCCATAGCGTGCACAATCTGTTGCTGATCGCCACACCGCTGCAGCATGCGGTTGGTCTCGAGCACCATCTGCGTGCGACGGTCGCTGGCGGCAGCCTGCGCCAAGGCGCGGCGCAGGGCCAGCGCGATCGAGCTCGATACGAGCGAGACCGCAAACATGATAAAGAACATGCCGGGATAGACGCGGTCGATAAACGACAGCGCGTAGCGCGGGTCGACAAACAAGAAGTTGTAGAGCGCCACGGCGGCAGCCGAGCTCAGCAGGCAGTACAGGCGGCTCCAGGTAAAGAAAGCGCACAGCTGCACGGCGAACACATAGACGATCATGATGCTCGGCGCGAGCCCCGGATGGTCGAGCAGCGCGCCCACAATCGTCGCCGCGGCTAGCAGCCCCGCCGATACGCAGGCGTCATACAGAGGGCTGCGACGCGTCAGCGTTGTACGCCGCCACCAAAAGTTCTCGGCAATATCGCCGTCCGCACGGACGTCCATCAGCGCCCCGCCCCTCTCTCAAAAACAAAAACCACCACAAAGGGGACTGGCACCTTTGCGGTGGTGGCCTCCTTGTGGTGGTTTCAAGTGTATAGCCTTTGCAGCCTGCGGTCGCTAGACAAACAGCAGACGTCGACTACGGACGCTCGTCGGGAGCCAGGCGCTGCATCTTGCTCACGGCCTTAAACTTGGTGAACAGCGGCACGTACTCAAAGCTCACGTTGGAGTTCTCCAGGCCGTACCAGCGCGCAGGCGTGCCGGCGGCGCGGCGGATGATGTACTTGAGCGTGATGGCCGTACGCTCGCTGGGCTCCACGTCGCTTTCGGGCGCCAGCAGCTTGCGGATCATGACGAACTTAAACGTACCGATGTTGCCCGGGTCCTTGTAGACCGAGTAATCGTGCGTCTGCGCCGGCAGCTCGCCGCTGGCAGCCAGGTCCTGAACAACCTGGCGCAGGTAAGCATTGACGCGCTGGTTGATCTTATAGCCCAGGTACAGATGCACGCGGAATACGTAGTCGGTGCCGAACGTCTCGACCGAGTAGGCAAAGGTATGCGGCTCGTCCATGGTCTCGACATTCACGAACCACCAGGCGCGAGCGCGCTTGGGGTGCTTATCCAGGATGGAGTAGACGATATCGCGGTCGATATAGTCGGTGTTGGTGTCCTTGGTCAGGTACACGATGTTGTCGCTCATGAGCTCGTAGCGATCGTCGTCGCGCAGGCGTTTGAGCTGCGGCAAATAGCTGCGCAGCGGCAGCAGCGTAAACTGACGTTGCTCGACCGCCGTGCCGTTGTACCAGCACACCATGATGCCCATGATGAGCGCGGCCATAAGGATGGTGAAATAGCCGCCGTGGAAGAACTTGGTGAGCGAGCTCACAAAGAAGAAGCCCTCGAGCATAAGGAAGAAGGCGGCAAAGATCCACGGCGCGACCTTGAGATTGCGCTCCACGTGCAGATAGAAGAAGAGCAGCATTGTCGTGCACATCATGGTCAGGGTAATGGCCAGGCCGTACGCGGCCTCCATGTGCGCCGAGTTCTGGAACAGCAGCACCACGACGACGCAGCCCACGAGCATGACGTTGTTGACCATGGGGATGTAGAGCTGGCCCTTGGTCTCGGCAGGATAGAAGACCTGCATATGCGGCATGAGGTCCAGGCGGCTGGCCTCGGACACCAGCGAGAATGCGCCGGTGATGAGCGCCTGCGAGGCAATGATGGCCGCGACGGTGGAAAGGCCGACGGCAAAGGGGCGCAGACCCGGGGCGAGCATCTGGTAGAAGGGGTTGAGGTCGGCGATACCCATGAGCTCCGGGTTGCCGGCGTTGTTGATAAGCCACGCGCCCTGGCCCATATAGGAAAGCAGCAGGCAGCACTTAACGAACGGCCAGGTGGCATAGATGTTGCCGCGGCCCACATGGCCCATGTCGGAATAGAGCGCCTCGGCACCGGTGGTAGCGAGGAAGCAGCTGCCCAAAATCATGATGCCCGCATGGTTGTTGGGGCTCAGCAGAAAAGCGATGCCACGCAACGGGTTGAGGCACAGCAGCACCGCGGGATGCTGGCAGACAAAGAACAGGCCCGTGCCGCCCAGGAACAAAAACCACAGCGTCATGATGGGGCCGAAGGCGTGACCGATCTTGGCCGTGCCGATGCGCTGCACCAAGAAGAGCGCGATGATGATGGCAAGCGTGATGGCGACGACACGACCCTGGTCGTCACCGAGCACGGCATGGACCGCCGGGATGGTGCGCAGGCCCTCGATAGCCGTAGTCACGGTAACGGCAGGCGTGAGGATGCCATCGGCGAGCAGTGCCGCGCCGCCCAGCATGGCGGGGATGATAAGCCATTTGCCGCAGCGCTTAACCAGGCTGTACAGAGCAAAGATGCCGCCCTCGCCATGGTTGTCGGCGCGCAGCGAGATCAGCACGTACTTGACGGTCGTCAGCAGCGTGACCGTCCACACAACAAGGGAGAGCGCGCCGAGCACGAACTCCTGCGTGACGCTTCCGATGCCGCCGTTGCCGGCAACGAGCGCCTTGGTTACATACATGGGGCTGGTGCCGATATCGCCATACACCACGCCCAGCGTGACGAGCATCGCCGAGATGCTCACAGGAATCGCAGCGTGCGAGGCTACTTCCTTTGCCTTTTGTTCCATAAGCCGGTTTCCTCCCAATTTTAACGTTCGACGGGATTATATGTAATCAGCCCATATTTTAATGGCACCGTTTTCCCAGCTAGATAAACATTTATGCGGCCTTTAGGCCACCGCGGTGATATGGAATGCGACAAGGGGACGCCCCCTTTGTCACATTCGTCATTTTCCGAGCCAGTTTTTGAACCACCACTCCATAGAGCGGCTCATCTCGGCCATAAAGGGGCTCGTGTGCTTACGGGTGTAGATGTCGATGACGCGCTCGCCCACCTCGTGGGCGTGCGGGCGAAACATCGCGTCCATCTCGGCCACCTGCGCATCCATGGTCGCGGTATCGGCGCGGCAGTAGTGCTCCTCGTGCACCAGGTTCACCACGGGATGCGCGATTGCCGGGCGCTCCTTGCGGGGCGTGCCGATGATGAGCATCGACAGCGGCATGGTATAGGGAGGCAAGTCCAGCAACTCGGCGACTTCCTCGGCATTCTCGACGATATCACCGATGTAGCAGCTCCCCAGCCCCAGGGCCTCGGCGGCAACCACGGCGTTTTGCGCGGCGATCACGGCATCCTGCGCCGCGATGGCAAAGTCGCCCAAACCCGGCGCGCGGCGGGGCACCTTGCCCGTGCGCTCGACAAACTCGGGCTCAAAGCAGCCCACGTGCTCAAACAGATCGATCCACTTGGCATAGTCGACCACAAATATGAGTGCCCAGGGCGCCTTGGCGATCATGGGCTGGTGGTCGCACAGGTCGGCAAGACGATCGAGCGTAGCCTGCTCACGAATGCTCACGATGGAATACATCATCATGGCGCCTGCCGACGGCGCGCGACTCGCCGCATGCAGAATCGCCGCCCGCTGTTCGTCGGTCACCGCCACGGGACGGTCGCTGTCATCGCGCGCAAAAGCGCGCGTGGACGAACGGTGCTCCAAAATGTCCAGTACCGCGTTGCCCGTAGTCTCGACCGGATAGCCGTACGTATCCACGCCCGCAGCTCCGTCGCCGCCCATGTCCGCCTCGCAAACCTGCTCGCTCATTGCCCTACCCTCGCCATTTCTTTAAGAAGCCTTTACGTTTCCGTGTAATTCCCGTCCATTATCGCGCAGGTCGCCACTACATTGCGCCACACCGCCACACGCGCGCGTTAATATGGCTGGTTGGTGTGCGCAGCCACCAATTGCTGCGCATATCTTGGTAACAATCGGGTAAATCCCCGCTTTCGTAGGTTTTAGTTTGTGAGGAGTCTCAGCATGTTCGCTGCCGCCATCTCGCTCGTCGGTCTTGCGGCGACCGTCTACCTTGTCTTGCGCGAGGCCAAGGCCATTTGCGCAAAGTCGGGCACCGTTGCCAAAAGCGCTCTTGGGTGGAGCGTCGCCTTCGGCCTGTTCCAGCTCTTTTTGACCATTTGGGGCGCCATTGGCCTCGTCGCTCAAAACGAGCCGCTCGCCTTTGTGATGCTCATCCTGACCAACGCCATTCTCACCGGATGCGCTTGGGCCAGCATCGCCCGCGACCGCATCGCACCGCGCGTCTTTGCGTTCGCCTCGGCCGACGCTCCCGCCCCCACTGGCAAGCTCGCCCGCCTGCGCGGCGCCTTTGTGGGCAAACCGCTCGTCGCCGCCGTCCTGTGCCTGCTGCTCGCCGGCGTCTTTGCGCTGCTGGGCATGGAGGTCTCGTCCAACCACGACTTTACCTGGGTCTACCCCCTGTGCATCCTGCTCGAGTGGGCCATCATCACCGTGCTCATGACCGGCCTGTTCTTCCTATTCCAGCGCCACGGCGCAGCTCCCGCGGTCCTGGCCTTTGCCCTCTTTGTCCTGGGCATTGCCGAGTTCTTCGTTATCACGTTTAAATCCATGCCCATCCAGCCGGGCGACCTTTCGGCCATCTCCACCGCCGCCGCGGTCGCCGGCAACGGCTACACCTTCTCGATCTCGCTGTTCTGCGTGCTGTCCATGGGCTTTACCGCCATCGCCATGCTGCTGTGCGAGTACGCCGGCCTGGTGGCACCGCACCGTCAGAAGGGTGCCGCCAGCGCCAAGCGCATGCTGCTCACCAACCTGCTCGTGGCAGTGCTATGCCTGGGCGGTGTGACCGCGCATGTCACGCTCATCGACTACTACAACACTCTCGGCATCACCGTCTACACCTGGCGTCCGCTCGAGAGCTACTGGCGCGAGGGCTACCTGCCTGCCTTTATTAGTGCGGCGCAGTCCATCAAGCCGCCCAAACCCGCCGACTACTCCGTCGACGATGCCAAGGCCACGCTCAAAAAGTACGCCAAGGCCTACGACAAGTCCGACGCGGCCAAGAGCGACGAGCGCGCCGCCGCAAAGGAGCAATTCGACAGCGAGAAGCCCACGGTCATCGCCATCATGAACGAGACCTTCTCGGACCTGTCCATCTACCAGAACATGCGCGCCGGCTACGAGGGCCCGCAGTACTTTAAGAACCTGTCCAACTGCCTCAGCCGCGGCAAGCTCTATGTGAGCGCCTACGGCGGCGGCACGGCCAATACCGAGTTTGAGTTTATGACCGGCAACTCCATGGCCAACCTGGGTTCGGGCGTGTACCCCTACACCATCTACAACATGGAGACGACCGGGAACCTGGCAGAGCAGTTCAAATCGCTCGGCTATTCCACCACGGCCATGCACCCCAACCACGCCACCAACTGGAACCGCGAGAACGTCTATAAGGACTTTGGCTTTGACCAGTTCCTGTCCATCAACGATTTCCAGGGCGCCGATACCCTGCGCGGCATGGTGACCGACCAGGCTACCTACGACAAGATTCTGGAGCTTCTCGACCAGAACGCCGACCCGCAGTTCATCTTCGATGTGACCATGCAGAACCACTCGGGCTACGACACGGGCCTGCTGCCGGCAGATAAGCAGATGCACCTCAACATCGACACGACCGATCTGGACGCCAAGACCGTCGAGGACGGCACGCTGTCCGATGTCGACGAGTACGTCTCGTGCATCGAGCAGTCCGACCAGGCGCTTCGCTACTTCCTTAACGCCTTGAGCAAGCTCGACCGCAAGGTGGTCGTGGTGTTCTGGGGCGACCACCAGCCGTTCTTCCCGTCCAAGTTCAACGATAAGTGGTTTACCGGCGAGGACGACGCCACGCACCAGGAGCGCTTGTGGCAGACCGACTACATCATCTGGGCTAACTACGACGTCGCCGGCTGCGACCAGACGAGCGAGGTCGACGACCTGTCCACCAACTACCTGTCCACCCAGCTGATGCAGCTGATCGGCGCCCCGCTGACCGACTACCAGAAAGCGCACATGACGCTGCGCGAGTCGCTGCCCGCCATCAACTCGGTGGGCTACGAGGACGCCAGCCTGCGTTGGGCGCTTTCCTCCAACGTCACCGGTGACGACGCCGCCGCAGCAGCCGCCACCAAGGCGCGCGAGGATTACGCCAAGATGCAGTATTACGAGATGTTCCGCGACGGCAAGAACGTCTACACCGAGCACTTCCAGACCGAGGCCAACGAGACCGACCCCAACCTGGCGCCGGGCACGACGAAGATCAAGTAGCGGGTCGCTCATAACTGAAACGTCTGTCCGGGCGGAGGCATATAAGGTTCCCTGCTCGGACAGTCCTGCGCAAGACGGAGGCCACATTAAGTGGCCTCCTTTGCGTGCGGAACTCGCGATGAACCTTATATGCCTCCGCCCGGACAGACGCCTTGTTGTTGGAGCACGGCTTGTCATGGGGGTATCCGCTGAACATATATAAGTTGAAGGCCACGTCATGTGGCCTTTTTTGCATCCGGAAGCCGTATCCCAGAATTCACGTCCGGAATGGGATGCAGTTTCCGCTTACGGCCCCGTTGGGAAACTGTATCCCATTCCGATTGCAAATTCCGGGTCGCATTTTCCACCAGAGCCCTCAACCGGAAAGTGGGGACCACTCTGAGCGCCGATTCTGGGACACACTTTCCGAAACACCGCCCATCCGGAAAGCCCGTCCCGCTCTGAATACATCCGGGCATGGAATATCCGCTTATTAGGCCTTCCGTCAATAAAGGGGCGCCCTCCCGAGCGGCGGGCTCGAAGTTCATCGCGAGTTCCGCACGCAAAGAAGGCCACTTAATGTGGCCTTCGTCTTGCGCAGGACTGTAGAGCAGGGAACTTCGTGCCCGCCGCCCGGGGGGGCGTTGCGTTTAGAAGATGAACCTAGCGCTTATCCCTCCGGGACAAAAGAAGTGCGGCTATAAATGCGATGATTGCAAGTGTCAGCAACACCAAAAGCAACGTGAGCGTGTTGTCGCCTGTTGCCACCAGACCAAGCAAACCGAGCTTCTTGCTGTCAGCAGACTGCATGGGGATCTTCTCGCCATCGTCCTCGGCGGTGATTTCCCAGCGAATGGTCTTGTTTGCGTCGGCAACCTCGTTGCCCACCGATGTCGGAACGTTTAGCTGCAAATTAAGCACCGTGCTGCCATCGCTCGTAAACGTGGCGATTTGCGTGGGATAAGCGAACACGCTGCCCGGTGTTCCTGTCTGGAGCCAACCTGCAGAGCCATCGCCCGCCGACGCCGTTAGAGTAATGGGCGACAGCAGGCGTGCCGTCTCGTGATCGACAACGGCACGCACAAACACGCGCACCTGGGACTTTACGCCCGTGGCACGAATCTCTATCTGCTGATCACGCACATCGCCAGGCATCAGATCTTTAAAGGCCAAAAACAGATCGGGCTCCCCCGAGGAGTCCGTCGCCCCCGAGACCGTCAGCTGACGCGCATTTCCGTCATAGGCAATCGCGGGAGTATCGGCAAACGCACGGGCAGGCGCGGCAAGCGCGGCAACACAGGCAACAACCGCGACCACACAGCGCACGGCGCGCATAGCGTCTTTGCGAATCGGAAAAGCCATGCTTACGCACCCCCATGCGGCGGCACCAGCACGCCATCCTTGACCGTACAGCCCCATGCCTCTGTAACTGCGTCATCGGGCGTGGACTGAATTGCCTGGGTCGAAATGTCGACGACCAGGTTCTTGCCATCCGCCTTCCTCTCAGTCACGCTCTTGATGAGCACGCCGGTTTTGTCCATCGGCGCAACGGAAGATGTCCAATAGTAGAATCCGTCGGACGCGGCAACCCAAGACGAGGCGCTGTTGGAAGCAGACGCATCGGACACGTTGCCCCACTCAATAACGTAGTCCGTTCCCGCAACCGGCTCATCCCACAGGCGCGCGCCATCCTGGTCCTGCCAGTAGATATCCACCGCAGCACGCAGGTATGCCGGAGCCGAGCCCTTGTTTGTAATCGTGACGTCACTCTTCACGTTGCCATTGAGCTTCTCGTCTACCGAGGGCGCCACCGAACCAAAGCCAAACTCGTTGACCAGCACGCCCGTAACCGAAAGCCAGGCAAAGGTGCCGGCAGCGCCAGCCAAAAGAAGAACGCCGACAAGGAGGGCGACGATTTGCTTGCGCTTAGTCATCCTGGTCCTCCTTCTTCAGCGTGCCGTTTTCCCAAACATTCTTGGCACGCGAGCCACCATCGACCCATTTGTCCTTCGCGCGCGTGTTAACGCACGTCACCACCGCATCGCCCGCGCTCGAGGCAGACGAAATCGTCAGCTCGGCAGATTTGCCGGGCGCCTTACCAGGCGTGCTCAGCTCACCCTGGTAGCGCCATGCCCAAGCCGTATCTTCCTCGACGGTATAGAAACCCGCCGGCGCGGCAAATTGCACACTGCCGACATACCAGGTCTCGCCGTTTTCCTGCTGCGTTTTATCGACCTTCACTTCGACCATGCGCGTCTCGGCAAGAGAATCCTTCGACGCCTTCCGTGCCACCTTAAAGCGGGATGTCTGTCCCATGGCACCAGCATCGGTGGTCTTTTTTACAATTGTCAATGCGTGAGTCTGGGCGAACTTGAACACGGCATTACCGGGGCCCTGTTCGCCTTCACCCGTCTTCTTGGACTCCAGACGATTGGCTAGGTCGAACGAGCCATTGCCCGAGCCCAAGCTGTAGAGCGAGACATACTGGTCGTTAACGGGCTCCTCCGTCATGGACGCATCAGGACCGTAGCTCGCCCGCTTAACGGTAACAGTCAGCTGCGTTCCCATAAACGGCTCGGCAAAGCAGACCTTAAAGGGTGCCTGGTCGGCACTGTTGTCGACTGTGTTGGCGGCGTTGGGATCGAGCAGCCACTTAAGCCGCACGGTCATTGTTTTAGGGTTAGTGGAATCGGATGTGTCGTTGGCAGCCACACGATACGTCACGGGATACAGGTCCATGTCTCCCTTGACCGGCTCGCCCTTAAACTCATTCCAAGACTTCGCATCGCCATCGGCAGGCACATATCGCCACTCCAGGAAGAGCTCACGTACGTCACCGCTAGTAGTCGTCTGTTCATCGAGCAGCGCGACGATCTTGGAGTGGGCGTCCGGGTCGTATGCCACGGACTTTTTCTCCATCTCGGGATTGCCGTCGTTGTCATAGACCGGGTTGCCGCTCTCATCCACCTTGGGAACATCGACGTTATGGACAAAGCCGGCGCCCGTCGCGCGCTCGCCGTCCGAGTCGACCGTTGCCGTAAAGACGACCGACCCGTCGACACCGTGATAGCGAACCTTATACGGCGCGATCTTGTACACCGCAGTGTACGTCACGCTCTTAAAGGGCTCATTACCCTCGAGGGGATACTTATCGTCACCGGTCATTAGGGTGTATTTGCCATCGGGTTCGTAGTCGCGCGACCAGCCGACAAAGTCGTACTTGGTGCCGTCAATGCCCACAACCTCCTTGACAGCCTTGACCTCAAGAGAAATCTGGTCGCCGGAATCAGTACGGCCGAGACCGCGGACAAGAGCAGGATTCGCGAGATTTGAGTCGATGTTCGATTGAACGGTAACCAGGCTGGGACGGTAGACCGGGTACAGCTCCATGGGGGCCCTGACCACGGTAGAAGCACTCACCATGCGGATACCCTCCGACCAAGCGACATAGCCCTTGACAGGTGCCGGCTTGGCTTCCGTCCAGCCCACGAAGGCGTTGAACGCACCTCCTGTATCCCTATCGATAGCGCTGACGTCATAAGTGGGCTTCGGGATGCCGCCATCAAGGTTGCCGAGCATATCGCCTTGCTGAGCAACTTTGCCGTCAACATCTTTGGCATTGAGATGGTACACGACCGCCAACGGCGAATAGTACGCCACAAATGTATAGGCCCCGCCGGGTTCCACCTGATGGGAATACGAGTTATCGCCGTTAGGTTCGATGTCTTCAACTTCGCCATTCGGAAGCTCGATCTCAACCTTCTGCAACTTATACAGCTCACCGCCTGCTTTATAAACCGGAGTCGTGACGTCAGGGGTCACCGTTGCCGTAGCAGGGTCGGTGTCCGCGTTGATAACGGGATCGATGTCGTACCTAGGCACATTGACCTTGTCCGTGCCCTTAAAACCGGCGCGATACAGGTTGGTGGTGTACCTAACATCGTACTTCGCGTACACCGGATAGGCATCCTGCCACTGGGTGACCTTAAAATCTGATTTCACCAGATACGGTTCGGCCTTATCCGGGTCAGAAGTGGTGAAGGAATCGCCCTCGACATCGTAGATATACTTCCAGACGTCAGAACCCTTCTGGACCTCGGCGGTCGAAATCCAGCCCAGGAACTTATAGCCCGGCACGGCCATGTCGGCATCGGTCGGGGAAGCTTCGAGGGTCAGGGGGCTCTCATACGATCCCTTCTCACCATCTTCTGGCTTTTCGGCCACTTTAACCGACTTATTAACATGCGGGTAGTAATACGTGAACGTCGGATCCGCCCCGTTCACCTTGGTCTGCAGCAAGTTACTCTCATAGCGCCGCGTGGCAGTCCTCACGACATTATCGCCCTTGTTGTAGAAATTAACGTCCGTGGTAATCATCGCGCGAACGTAGTACTTCTTATCTGTACGCACCATGCTCTCGATGGGATTTTTCACATATGTCCAATATTCACCATCGCGCTCAAGCGTCCAGAAATTCAGGCGATAGCGATCATTCACCGGTTTGACCGTTACGTTCAGCGAAGCCGAAGTCCAAGTATCGCTTAGCGTTGCAGCGCCTGGAAAATCGGTATCGGCATAGAGGTTTTTTAGAGTATCGGCTCCCGTATCGTTTTTAACGTTGTGCGAGTACGCGTTAAGGGGACTCACGACAAGGGTTTCCTTCGTGAAGCGCGTGCCACACGTTTCATAACTATCCTTTATACCGTGGTCAACATGCTCCGGGCCCCAGTGGACGACGTTTTCACGCACGAAGGTACTACCGACGTTTTCCTCAAAGGGCGTTTGATAGCGATTCCAAACGGAACAAAGTAGCTTGCTGTCCGTAAACTCATGGTTGGTATAAGCCCGAACGTAATAATCCACTCGGTACTCAAAGCGGGCGATGTAGGTATGCGGCGCGGTTAAATCGACATCGGCGGGGAGCGTATAGCTGGGATCGCGGCTTACGCGCACCTCAAGCGGGGCATCCTCGGTTCCCTTGTTTTCGTACCAACCCAGGAAGCGGTAGCCGTCGGGCAGCGCACCGTCCTCAGATAAAGGTTTGTTGTCCACGTTGCACACCTGCACCGTGTACACACCGGTGCCATCCTCGGCAGTCTCAACCTTAACGACAGTTTTGCCCACGTCCGCGCGCTGGGTCTTATTGTCAAGCTCATCCCGATCATTGCCCTCAAACACCGTCATGATGTTCGACACATAATCGCTGTACACCGGATAAAAATCGGCGGGGCCAAGCACAGTGATCTCGGTGCCGGCAGGATAGAACGCACCGGCGTTTTTTAGCTCGGCAAGCTCAGGCGAGGTAATGGCCGCATAGCCGCCGTTCATCCCAGCCTCGCCGCTCGGCTGCGTCGTCCAACCGATAAAGGTGGCGCTGGGAGACAGAGCGCCGCGGTCCGCAGGGGCAGCCGGCGTCAGGCTAACACCATAGCGGTACCAATCCGCCGACCTGTCGTGCGCAGCACCGCTCTGCCAATCGAGCGTTTTGCCCTTGACGTTATAGAACAGCACTTGCGCCTCGTACGAAGCGATGAACAGGTCGTTGCCCTTAAAACCGTCGGCCCCGTTCGCATTATCGGCGGTATAGGTCGACGTTTTCTCGTGCGTCTCGTTCTTCTGGACCTGCTTGCCAGCAGCCACAGCATCGGCATCGGTCTTGCCGTCAAACCAGCTGTTGTCTTGTCCAATTCGGTTCACACGCACGTCGGGCTCGCGGAACCAGCCCATAAAGCGGTAGCCGCCGTTGGCCTCGGTCAAACCCTCTGGCTTTGCGGAGGTATCCTGCTTAAACGTTACCGATGTATCGCCCTGGGCCAGGCCTTGGGCCGTTCCCGCCAGCACGGCGCTCACGGCAAAGGCATACGGGTCCGAGGTCGCCTGATCAATACCAAGTTTGGTTGCCTCGATGGTCGCGGTACCCGCACCGGGAAAATCGATCGTCGCCTTAACGCTCTGGCCATGCACGGGAATCTTCAGCTTGTAATCCATCGCCCACTCATTGGTGTGCTGGCCACCCAGGGCATCGTCGTTGTCGGTCGAGCGCATGGTGCCGGCACAAAAATCGTAGTCGTGCTCCTCCCACAGCTCACGCGTGGTGTAGCGCTCGTCGTCCCATGGACCATAGCTGTCGCCCTTGGTGGTACCGTCGCCGCCAAAAGAGGGGATCTTTTTCTTAGCCGCGGTACCCTGGCTGCTGCCTTTTAGGCTCACGCTCGGCTTAAAGTAGCACTCGGTGACCGTGGCATCATCCTTGTTGGCACGCGCGGCAATACCGCCCAGGTTCACATCGTTTTGAATGATGGGAATCACGGCGATGGGATTGTACTGACGCGAGCTCAAGTCACCCGCAAAATGGCTTCGAACGAGCTCGTTGCCCTTTTCGGTTAGAATACGACCCGCCAAGCCACCCGTCCACGCACGCGTCACGGCGACGACGCCCACATATGACGCGGCATAGCTGTAGCACTGCGCCGTCGAGAAGCAGTCGATAATCTTGGCCTCGCCCGCCATGCAGCCCACAAAACCCGAGGCGTACACGTTGTTGCCGCCCAGGGCGCCAATGGCCACGTCGTACTTATTGGTGACGTCGGTCATGCCAATCGAGCCATCGTCTTTGCGCGTAGGCGTAACGCGGCAGTACTCAATCGTCGAATTTGTAACGTAGCCGGCAAACGCCGCCATATACAGACCCTCACCGCCGAGCGCCTGCACGCCCGAGGTCGTGTTGTTAACGGCGCGGCCACCACGTACCTCGCAGTTATAGAGGGTACAGCCGTCGAGCTCGCCGGCGATGAGACCGCCCTCAAAGCCTGCGTTGGTAATGAGGTTGAGAGCATTGTTGGCGCAGGTCACGTGCAGCGTGCTCTCCATGACCATAACGTTTTCGAAGCGCGTGTTGACGGCCCTGCCCACGATAATGCCGCCGCGGAAGTCAGCCCAAATGTTGGCATCCTTGACCAGGAAGTTCTTGATGGTGGCGCCATCGGTCTCGGCAAAAAAGCCCGTGTCGCGCTCGGGATCCAACATATTGTTGGCGTAGTCCAGACCTTTAACGGTATGGTTCTGGCCATCGAAAACGCCCTTAAAGGGATGCTCCTTATTACCAAAGGAGAGGTGCTTGACCGTATTCGAGACGATGGTCTTCATGTCCTCACCATCGAGCTCAATATCATTATCGAGATAGACGTGCCAATCGGACGTGTCGCGCTCGCGCGAAAGCGCCACGCACGACAAAAAGTCAGCCTCGTTTTTGATGTGGAATTTGGTTTGGCCCTCGGGCGCATCCTCGGCATGTACCGCCATCGGCAGCGCCATTACACAACAAAGGGCAATCGCCGCAACGGCAATCAGCCTGCTAAGCACACCTCGGTTCACGATCTTAATCTTCATGGACTAGTTCGCCTCCGGCCAGCCCACGACGTCGAGCACGTCGAGGACGGTATCGTTTGCCTGCTGGTTTTTGGCCTGCACGGCCTGAACGTCGATATCGAGCCTGTATGAGCCGCCGCGCGCGGCATCGTGGTAGTCGCCCACAAAGTGCAGCGAGTCCATGAGGCTTTCCGTCATGGCGCTGGGGTCGAGCACGCCGCCACGCCCATCCAATCCGCGGTAGTAGTACCACCCATCGCCGCCATCGATCCACGGGGACCCCTCGCCCGCGTTCACGTGAAAGGCAACGTTGCCCGAGGCGTTCGCGCTCGAACCGTCGGGCGCCACCGACGCCATACGCAGGCGCGCGCGAACGTACTCAGGCTGCGCGCCGGCGTTCTCCACGCGTACAATGCGGCTGATGTCAGAGCCCCCGGCCTTGGTGTCGGGATAGTCCCCGCGCTCGTTGGCCTCAAACGGAATCTCCTCGCCCCGCTCGTTGAGGGTGTATTCGCAGACTCGTACCTTCACGCTGCCAAACGATAGGACGTTGTTCGCCGGAACCATATCAACGGTAAAAGCCAGCGTGCCACACATGCACGCCAGGGCCAACAGCGCAATCGCGGCAAGCGCCAAGGTACGTTTCTGATTGTCGGAAAGATTGTTGAGCATTACGTTCGCCAATCGTCGATAAAAAGGGGGACCGAGATCCCAGCCCGAATATAGGGGTGGGGGCGGGCCGGGATCTCAGTGGGGGGATTAAGCCTGAGCCTGAGTCTTAGCCCATTCCTTGGCCTGCTTAAGGGCATTCTGCGCGTCAGCATTTTCACCCTGCTCGGTGCCATTCTGGCCCGCGCCAAAGATGTAGGCAAAGACCGTCATCGTGGGAGCCTGTTTCGGGTCAGTAGTAGTCTCGACAACATCGGTGTTGTTCATGGCAGAGGGAATCGTCACGGCAGTGAAAAGCTCATCGGTATAAACGTCCTGCGCTGCTTTGTTGGCTTCGAGCTTTGCAGGCAGGTTCTCTGCGGCAGAGTTCTTGGAGTACATAAACAGACCGCTCACGTACTGGTTGCCAGAGTTGTCAGATTGGTTGGTCTTGACTTGACCCTCAACGGGCTTCCAATTCGTATTTTTGAGCGTAAAGTACGGGGTCTTTTCAAGGCTGGTGCCAGGCTTGACGATGGCATTCTTTACGTAAATGAATACGTATGCATCATCAGAGCCAGCCTTGATGCCGACATTGGGGTTCTTGGCCACAGTTGCGCCAGGAACCATCTTGGAGTTGGCAACCCACTGGGTCTCGAACAGGTAGGCCTTTTCAGTGTTCGGATTATCGGGGTCCGGTTTCTCGGGATCGGTCGGATCAGGCTTGTTTTCCGGGTGGCCAAAGCTACCCACCGTGAACACGTTGTCAATGTGCTCCTGCGCCGTCAGCCATGCATAGGTGCCAACGCCGGCGGCCAGCACCAACAGCAGCAGGGCGGCAATGATGCCGTAGCGCTTTTTCTTCTTGTTTTCCATCGTTCTCTTCCTTTCGAGAATCGTTTTCCCCGGCAACGGCCCCTACCGCCGCCGACGCTTTTCCCTGCCGCTATGAACGCCGCTCCCTCGCATGCACGCGGGTATGCTTGCCCGCAGGCTCGTCGGGAACCATCCGATCGAGCACAATCGACGCCGCGGCCAGCAGCGCCAGAACGGCCACCACAACAAGCAAACCGGGCATCGTCGTGCAATATGCGTTAACGAAGCCCAGGTAAGGGACACAAAAAGAAACAGTGCCGATAACACTCGAAAAAGGCGTCTGCTCGGCATCGTGCATGATGCTTCCGTCTGCATTTTTGTTCGCAATTCCCTGCGTGCCGATCATCTGCGCGGCAGGGTCGATCTCGTACACCTGGTGCGTCACCACGGCGCCGTCCGATCGGTAAAAGGTTGCATTGTCGCCCACGGTAATATCCGTTGGCTCAACCTGGCGGACAAACACCATGGAGCCAACGGGAAGATCGGGTTCCATAGAGCCCGAGAGCACAGCAAAGGGCATGTATCCAAATGCACGAGGAACAAAAGAAACAACGGCAAGGGCTATGACAAGCGCGAACGCCAAGCTACTCAAAAGTGCAATAAATCGTTTGAGTCTACGCGCCGTCAAAGTGATAATTCATCCCCCTTGAGGACCTATTCGACCCATCCAAAGGTCAGCAAGTTTCAACAGGAACCGCAAGGCGCTTGAAAAGTGAGTCCGAAATAAGCCAATTTGGAATCTTTTCGTAATAAAAACATAGCGATGTGCTACACATTTTTCAATGTTTTGTCGCTAAATGCTACTAATTTTGGCGTAAGTGGTCATTTATCCCCAAATTGGTCTGCTTTATCCAATATCTGTGACTAACCCCCTACGCAACTTCCCCATAGAGGGATTATTTTTTTGCGAAACTAAAATAATGGTACCCCCCCCCACATTAAAACAAATTGCTGGAAGTGCCCTTTATTTCCGACCCCTTTTACTGGAGTTTTATGACAGCCCCATCTAGTTCGCAGCCCATAACCCTCTGAAAACCGTGTCCCAGAATTCCCGTCCGGAGTGGGATGCGGCTTCCGCTTGTGGCCCCGTTGGGAAGCCGTATCCCGCTTCGATCACAAATTCCGGGTCGCACTTTCCGCCAAGACCCTCAACCGGAAACTACATCCCATTTCTCGGCCGAAAACTGGGATGCGGTTTCCACAGAGCCCCTCAACGGGAAACCGCATCCCATTCCAAAGGCAAATTCCGGGACGCAGCTTCCGCAACCCCACCCATCCGGAAATCCCATCCCACTCCGCACACATCCGGGCATAGAACAATCAGCTTATTAGGCCTTCCATCAATAAAGGGGCGCCCTCGTGTCATGAAAAAAGCCTCGAGAACTTCGAGGCTTTCACATTTGTATTGTTTTGCACGAAGGACCGCGAACGGCGAAGCTACTCTCCCAGCACGGCCTTCTTGGCGGCTGCAGCCATGTTGTCCAGATCCTCCTTGGTGGGATGGTCCTTCGCGGCAACCCAGTTGTCGAGCAGCATCTTAAATCGGGCGTTGTCGGGATCTTGCTCGAGCATGGCCTCGTAGCGCTGCTTGACCGCGGGGCCCATCTTGCCCTGGCACATCGCCCAGCCCGCAAGCTCGGCATCCCCAGCCAAATTGGAAGTTACGCGATCAATAATCTGCTGGTAATAGCTCTGGTCGGCGCCAAAACCGCAGGTGCCAAACAGGAAGACGCGCTTGCCGTGCAAGGCGGAAAGCAACGCCGCGACCGAAGGCGTGCACGCGCCCTTGTCGCACCAAAAACCGACGAGCACCGTGTCAGCCGCGCAGGCGCCCTGCGCCTCGAGCGCAACCTGATCTGCATCCGCATCGTCGCTCAACGCCGCGGCATGGACAAACTCAACACCCGCAGCCTGCAGAGCGCGCTTGATCGCGCCCGATACCATCCTGGTATTACCGCTCTTGCTGTTAACCACCAAAGAGCACGTCATAGTCACGTTGCCTCGTTTCCCCCAAAACTAAAGCCACTAATGCAATTTATTAGATGAATATCTTAGTACTAACGTGACAGATGTAAACCACCGTCTGTCGATTGGCGACGCAGACGACATCTTTGGACAGATTTCGAACAGTATGTACTTCGGATTGAAACCGCCGCAGAACGTTTCACGAATGGCCGAAAAACTGTTTCACAAAACGCCGTCAAATTGTGTCACGGAGTATCGTCAAAATGTTTCACGCGCTGGTAGAACGCTATATAACAAGATCGCTCTATGGGACAAACAAACCTGATTAATTTGCCCCACGGGCTTGCTCACTGGGCGAACTGGCTGCGGTAGAGTTCGGCGTAGAAGCCACCTGCCGCTAGCAGCTCGTCGTGCGTGCCGCGCTCGATAATCTCGCCGTCGCGCATCACCAGAATGCAGTCGGCGTTGCGGATGGTGCTCAGGCGGTGCGCCACCACAAAGCTTGTGCGGCCAGCCATGAGCTCGTCGAATGCTGCCTGCACCTGCAGCTCGGTGCGGGTATCGATGCTCGACGTTGCCTCGTCCAGCAGCAAGATCGCCGGGTCGGTAAGCATGACGCGCGCGATGCACAGCAGCTGTTTTTGACCCTGGCTAAACGTGCCGCCGTCCTCGCCAATCACCGTGTCGTAGCCGCCTGGCAGCTGCACGATAAACTTGTGCGCATGCGCGCGCTTGGCCGCCTCGATAACCTGTTCGCGTGTGGCATCGGGACAACCGTAGGCGATGTTGTCCGCCACGGTGCCCTCGAACAGCCACGTATCCTGCAGCACCATGCCAAAGGCACGGCGCAGGCTTGCGCGCGTGTAGTCACGCGAGGAACGGCCATCGACCGCGATGCGACCGGCGTCGATATCGTAGAACCGCAGCAGCAAATTGATGAGCGTTGTCTTGCCACAGCCCGTGGGACCGACCAGGGCAAAGCGCATGCCGGGCTTGGCATCGATGCAGATATCCTGCAGCAGTTTGCGGTCGGGCACATAGCTAAAGTCCACATGCTCAAACGAAACCTCGCCCTGCGGGGCGGCAAGCTCTACGGCGTCCGACGCGTCGGGCTCCTGCTCGCGCGCATCGAGCAGCGCAAACATGCGGCGCGCCGAGGCGTACGCGGTCTGGATCTGCGTGATGACGTTGGTGACCTCGTTGAACGGCTTGGTGTACTGGTTGGCATAGGACAGGAAAATCTGCACGCCGCCCACCGTAAGCGCCGCTGGCACGCCCGTGATCACGCCCACGCAGCCGATCACAGCGACCACGGCATAGATGATGTTATTGATAAAGCGCGTGCCGGGGTTGGAGAGCGAACCCATAAACTGCGCGCGTTCACCTGCTGTATAGAGCTCGGCGTTAAGGGCATCGAAGCGCTGCTGAGCGTGCGGGCCGTAGGCGAAGGCGTCCACCAGCTTTTGCTCACCCACATACTCCTCGATATGACCGCCGAGCTGCCCTTGAATACGCTGCTGAGCCGTAAAGCTTTTGTTGGAGAGCTTGGCGATGGCGCCAGCTGCAAAGATGGAAAGCGGCGTGACGAGCACCACCACGAGTGTCATGGTCAGGTTAATGGAGAGCATAAACGCAAGCGTGCCCACGATGGTGATGACGCCGGTAAAGAGCTGGGTAAAGCCCTGCAGCAGACCGTCGCCCACCTGATCGACGTCGTTGACCACGCGGCTCATAAGGTCGCCGTGGGCATGGCTGTCGACAAAGCTGAGCGGCATGCGGCTGAGCTTGTCGCTCGCCTCCACGCGCATGTCGCGCACCGTTTCGTAGGACAGGCGGTTGACGCAGTAGCCCTGCAGCCACTGAAAGGCCGCAGCACCCATCACGACAATCGCGAGTTTGGTAACGAGCGGCAGCAGCGCATCGAAGTCCACCTGCCCGGTGGCGACGATCAGGTCGATGCCCTCACCAATGAGGATGGGCGTGTAGAGCTGCAGAATCACCGAGATGGCGGCGCTCACAAACGACGCCGTAAACGAAATACGGTGCGGGCGAACATAGCCCAGCAGGCGGCGCGTCACCGCGCCCACGGGATAGCGCTCGGGATCACCGGGTTGGCGCGGGCCGTCGCCCAGGTCGTTGAGCTTGTCGTTACCGGACACATTGGCCGTCATCGTGGCAACCGAACCGGAAGAAGTATACGGATTCATCTAGCAGCCCTCCTTTGCGCAGACGGATGCGGGGACGGTTGGGGCAGACGCGGGCGCCGCACTCCCCTGCTGGCCCTCGAGCTCCTCGCGGCGAAGCTGCGACTGGCAGATCTCTCGGTAGAGCTGGCAGCTTGCATACAGCTCGTCATGCGTGCCCAGGCCCGCAACCGAGCCGTGGTCGAGTACGCAGATCATGTCGGCGTCGCGCACGGTCGAGACGCGCTGGCTCACGATGGCGGTCGTCAGCGGCAGCCCGCCCTCGGCGGCACCGCGCACGCTGCGCTCGCGGATGGCGTGGCGAAGCGCCGCGTCGGTCTTAAAGTCGAGCGCCGAGGCGGAGTCGTCCATGATCAGGACCTGTGGCGAGCCCACCAGGGCGCGCGCGATGGTCAAGCGCTGGCGCTGACCGCCACTGAAGTTCTTGCCGCCCGCCTCGACCGGGGCGTCGAGCCCCTGCGGCTTGTTGCGCACGAACTCGCTCGCCTGCGCCACATCGAGCGCCGCCCAGAGCTCATCGTCGGTCGCCGACTCGTCACGCCAGGTCAGGTTGCTGCGAATGGTGCCGCTCACCAGCGACGTGCGCTGCGGGACGGTCGCGACCACATGGCGCAGCTGGTCGAGCGGCCAAGTGCGCACGTCGGCACCCATCACGCTCACGCTGCCGGTGCCCGCATCGTACAGGCGCGGGATAAGCGAGACGAGCGTGGACTTGCCGCTGCCCGTGCCGCCGATAATGCCGAGCGTTTTGCCCAGCGGCAGCTCCAGCGTCACATCGCTCACGGCATTTGCCGCGCCCACGCCAAACGAAAAGCTCGCATGGTCAAAGCTCAACGCAGGGACCGGAACAGCGCCACCCGCCAGTTCGCCCGGCTCGGGCAGTGCGACCGGCTGGTTGCCCTCATCGGTAATGCTCGGCACGCAATTGAGCACCTCGTTGATGCGCGACGCACTGGCGCTCGCCTTGGTAAAGACCACGACCAGGTTGGCGACATACACGATGGAGGTGAGGGTCTGCGTCATGTAGTTGACGAACGCCATGACCTGACCCTGCGTGAGCTCGCCCACGTTGACCTGGATGCCGCCGACCCACAGGATGGCGCACACGCCCAGGTTCATCACAAGAAACGTGACGGGGTTGAGAATCGACGAGAGCTTGCCCACCGCGATGGCAGTATTGGCCTGGTCATCGGCGGCTTGGGCAAAGCGCTCGCGCTCATGGTCCTCGCGCACGAAGGCGCGAACCACGCGGGCGCCCGAAAGGCCCTCGCGGCAGATAAGCGCGATGCGGTCAAGCTTTGCCTGCAGCTGCTTGTAGTACGGGATGCAGCGCGCCATGACAAACCAAAACACCAGGCCGATGGCGGGCGTGCAGATCAAAAAGATGATGCCGAGCTTAAGGTCGATGGCAAGGGCCGCGCACATGGAGCCCACCGCCAGGAAGGGCCAGCGGATAAGCATGCGCACGCCCAGCGCCACGGCAAGTTGCACCTGGTTGACGTCGTTGGTGATGCGGGTGATAAGCGACGGCGTGCCAAAGCGATCGAGCTCGGCATAGCTCAGCTTGTTGATGTGCTGGTAGAGCGCACCACGGATATCGGTGCCCATGCCCTGCGAGGTGAGCGCCGCCATCTTTTGGCAGACGAGCGTAAACGAGATGCCGATCACAGCCATGGCGGCGAGCACCGCGCCGTAACGGACGACGGCGTTGACATCGTGTGCGCCGATGCCCTTATCGATCATCTGGGCAATCACCAGCGGCGTCAGCAGGTCAAAAATCACTTCGATCAACTTACACGCAGGGCCAATCACCATATATCGGCGAAACTTACCACCAAAACGCCTGAGCAGCTCAATCATGTATAGGCGCTCCCTATCATCATTCACACTCAATTCGAATCATGATAGTACTGTCGCCCCAAAGAAGCGTAAACAACTCGTCATTTCTAATGGAGTTCGGTTTCCAAAGAAGCGGAGAGGTGCGCATGCCCAGCCAGTGTCGGGTCGACCGCTTGGTATACTTACATTAGTGCTACCAAGTTAGTCGCCGACCCTTGAAATGAGGTGCCGAGATGAACGACATTCTCGCAAGAAGAGCAAGACGAGCAACTGTGGGCATCGCCCTTTCCGCGGCACTTGTCGCGGGAATCGCCCCCGTAACGGCGATCGCGGCAGAAACCAGTTCCCCCACCGGTGCGGCCGTTTCGCAGACGAGCGCCGCCAACGGCAATTCGGGCGCCCCGCAGACAGAAGACGCGGCCGCCGCAAAAGAAAAAGCGTATGCAGCCATGCAGGAAGCGCTCAAAAACCTCGAGGCCGCAAAAAACGCCGCAAGTCCCGAGAAAATTGCGAGATTCAATGATGACATTGCCCGTTTTCAAGAGCTCCGCGACAAGATGGCGGCGCAAGCCGCCGAATTGAGGGAATCCCTTCCCACCATGCAAGCGGACATCAATGCAGCCCAAGCCAAATACGACAAGGCCATCAACCGGGTAAGCGAGCTCCAAGCAAAATTAGACATGAAACTTGAGGAGCTTAAGGCAGTCGAAGCACTCGGCGACGAGGAGCTTGCCGAAACTATTAAACAGCAAATAAAGTCGTTGCGCCAAGAGATCGTAACGGCAAAAGCGCGAGTTGACTTTTGCGAAATGGAGCTCCGCGAGGTCCAGGACCGCCTCAAAAGGCAGGAAAGACAAGTTAATGACTGTGAACGTTCTGCAGAGAAGTATAAAGCCCATACCGACCAGTTCATAGCCTGGCGAGATGCGCTCCTCGACAATTTGAAAAAGGCGCAAGCGGCCTATGACGACGCCTGCAAGGCATACGAAGAGGCGAAAGCCGCGGCAGACAAGGCCACCTCGCCCGAGATAACGCAACCGACCGAGACGACGCCTCCCTCCAACTCGGCGCAACCGGCCGAGGCGACACAGCCCACCGGCTCGTCCGCGACCGGCAAATACGCTCCATCGAGCTCCACCAAGCAAGCAGATACGACCGCCGGCAAGCTCGCGAACACGAGCGACGCAGCGCCGAGCGCAATCACACTCGCAGGAATCGCCGCCGCAGGGTTCGGAATAACCGCCACAGCCACACGCCGCATCAAGAACTCAAAATAGCCGACAGAGCATTCTGCCTTCACCAATCCACAAGCCCAGAGACAAAAAGAGGTCCGTTTCCCCACCTAGGGAAACGGACCTCTTTAACTGCAAAAATTCAAACAACAGCACCGCCGCCTCTTAAACTACGTAGCCATCAATGCCCAGACAACGCCAGCGAGCAGCAAAAGGCACGGGATTAAATTATTCAGATAAATGTGACCCTTCAGGCGGTTTTGGTCGGCTACCCGCGAGTGCCGGCAGGGCGCTTGGTAGTCGAGCGATCCCGCAGGCGAAGCC
>UQPJ01000001.1:0-81188 GCA_900543015.1 uncultured Collinsella sp. | reverse complement strand
CCATGCCGAAATGGCGCGAAGCACGCGGTTGACAAAACTATAGAGACACGTCCCAAATGGGCTAGTCCTTGGGCGCCCAGGACCAGAAAAAGTTGATGAGGGCCACACGTGAGGAGGCGCCGGTCTTTTTGTTGATCGAGGCGATATGACGGTAAAGCGTGGAGCGCGAAAGGAAGAGCGTTGCGGCGATGTCTTGAACACTCTCGCGCGATGCGACCAAGGCCTCCAAAATATCGCGCTCGCGCTGCGTAAGCTCAAAGGCGACGGCGAAGGTATCGAGACGCTCGTCGAGTGTGGACTCCGGCACCTCTGCGGGGGCGGGCTCGCTCTGGGCGGATACGGGATCCGTGCCAAGGTCGCTAGCAGCAAACGCCAGGTCGCCGCGCACTTCAACGTCATAGACCTGATGCCCAGACTGTCCCAGCAGCGAGATCGCAATGCCCACAAGCAGTACAAGCCCCACGCCCACTGCCAACAGCACGTTCTGGCTCGAGACAATCGCCACCGCCGGTGCCGTCACGAGCATCGCGCAAACGTTATTGATGACGCGGCCCATGCACGGCAACAGATACGACCAATGCGCATACACCGAAATGGCGGCAAACTTCGCCGTGAAAAACACCACGAAGAAGCCCGCACCCAGATAGAAGATGACGGTGGCGGCAAGTATGTTGGCGCCGTTGGCATCGGTGATAAGCACAGCGAATGAGAGCGTGGACAACATGGCGGCGCAGGTCATGATGATGTTCATACACGAGCGCCCGCGCAGGTCAAATAGGGCGCCGGCGAGCAGAGCACTCACGCCCATCAGCAAGCGCGACCAATCGCCCAAGTCAACGGACCCGGCGGCGTGCGAGATCGTGAGCCCCGCATTGAGGGCGGCAAACACCCCGGTAAGGCAGGCGGTTGCAATCGTCAGACGCACCACGGCGCGCCGAAAAGCCGCCGTTGACTCGGGATCGTTTCGCCATTTGGCGCCAAACTCCGATGCATCCACCGAAAGCTCGGAGATATCGGGTTCAGGCCCAAACTCAGATTCGCCGCGCAGCTTGGCACGGCGGACGCCGTGGAGGAGCGCCACCTGCGCGACCGCACAGGCAACAAAAACAAACTGCTGCGGAATCCCCGCGGGTATCACCATGTGGCTGAACACCTGAAGCAGGACGCCCAGAGCATATGAAAGCGCCGCCGCGCGCGCCAAGTACGGCGTCCGCGCAAAGCGCCGCGCAAAGTTGGCGTGAGCGGTCGATCCGCAGTAGCCCAGCGTGCAACACGCCATCAAACCGCCGGCAATTACCACCTCAAACCGAACCGCCATAATCATCAGCAGCAATGCCGACACCAGCAGCACGCCCGTGATGTCGCTCGTCGTATCGATCGCGCGGGGGCGGCGATAGTACAGAATAGGACGCACAAAAAAGCCGATTACGCTCGCACCGACGATGAGGGTCTCGTAGGTAGCAACCTCGCTCGGCGGCACAAACTCGGCCACGCGCATGTCGAAGAGGTACTCGCCAGCCAAAAACGTAAAATAGAACAGCGCCAGGCATATAATCTCCCGAATGCCCCAACGCAAATACGCTGTTGTGTCTCCCATACCTTTCATGAATACCCCCCCCCCGCAGTCGCTTAATGGCCTGCAAACTCATTCTATTAGAGAACCAGTCCTAATATCGAACCTATCCTCAAAATGTCGCTAATTTGACCCCAACAGCCCACGGCGTAAACCGATTTTGAGCCGCAAGGCCCAGAAGGGGCGCGCACGGCTTGCAGCTCGGCAAGGAGTGTCCCCAACTGCCACTCATTTAAGTACGTCCCCAATGAGTGCAAGTGCCGCAAGTGCCAATCAAATGACGAGAGCGGATAATCTCCCACTTTGAGCCTGTATGCAGGCCAAAAACGGGAGATTATCCACTCTCATTCTGTGGGTAGCCATTGGGGACGTTCTTAAACGACTAGTCAAACAAGAACGTCCCCAATGATTATGTCCAATGCGCTACACCAGGCGCATGGCCTCCTGGACAGCACCGTAAAGGTTGGCGTCGTTGCCGAGCTCGGCCGCCTTTATCTGCGGCACAGGAATGCCGGCAAGGGTCCCTTCGTAACTCGAGAGGGCCAGCGGCATCTGCGCACGCAGGGCATCGACGAGCTCGGGATGGCACGAGATGCCGCCTGCGATCACAAAGACCTCGGGGTCGAGCACGGCCTGCAGGTTGATGAGCTGTCCGTCAAATGCGCGAGCGTAGCGGTCGAGCGCGCGCTGCCCCGCCATGTCGCCATCCGCGATCCACTCAAAGACGCGGCGGCCGTCCACCGGAGAATCCGCAGGCAGGCCCTTCTCGGCAACGGCGGCATCGCGGAGCGCACGCCAACCGCCCGAACCCGCAAAGGAGTTTTCCATGCTCGCAGCAGTCGTGACATCGTTGCGCAAGAAGCTAAACTCGCCTGCAAAGCAGTGCGCGCCGCGCAGGACCTTGCCGTCGATGACGATACCGCCGCCGATGCCCGTGCCGATAGCGAGCACCACGCCAAAACGCGTCCCGCGCAGAGCGCCAGCCGCATACTCACCGAGTGCACAGCACCTACCGTCGTTATTGACGGCAATCGGCACCCCCAGAGCCTCGCGCATGAGCTTTCCGAGCGGACAGCCATCCATAAACGTGAGCGCACCACCGCGATGGATCGTTCCTGTGACATCTCCCTCGTAGATGCCGCCGGGCGCACTCACGCCCACGGCGCTCACGCGCTCGCGATACGGCTCGACGAGCGAGATCAGCGCCGCGACCGTCTCATCAGCCGTGGTAAAGCCCGTCGGCAGGCTTCCGCGCTCGCGGATGGAAAAATCCTCGCCCAGCACAGCCCATTTAACGGCCGTACCGCCCACATCGATTCCAAAAGACTCCTGCATGTTCACTCCTTACAAGCGTAGCCCCGGACGCGCATCGCCGCGACCATCACAGGGGCCACCCCCCTGCGATGGTCGTGCAGCAAGTCACACCCGGAGCCGATTATCTCTGTTTTACGCCTCTAATTTGGTCAGGCGAAGCATCATATACTGCTTACTTGGGAGATCGATGCGGAACTTGCCCTCAAAGGTTCCGGGAAGCTCCTCCTCCGTCATGCCTCATGTGTCCACGACACGCACCTTGTATCGAGCGCCCGCCTCGCCCACAAACTCACGAGACCACTCATTTAAGTACGTCCCCAATGAGTACCCAATGAGTAAGCAAAGGGTGCGACGTAATGGCTCCCCTTGGCAGCTTGAAGCCGTCATGCAGGAACCATTCCGTCGCAGCCTAATGAAAGGGACTGGGTTGTAAATGTTGGAGAAGAGCCGTTAGCGCCCGGGGGCCAGGATCACCAGCGCGTCGTGCTCAAAGGGATGCTGCGCCACGCGCACGGTGCCGTCACCGTTGTCACGGACGGGCAGCTTTGCGATGCGCTTGTCCTCCATGTCGAGGACCGTCGCCGTCCAGCCACGCGCGCCGTCGAGCTTAAACTTGAGCGCCGTGGTACGCGGCAGGTACGCGACGATGCGATCGCCAACGCGCGCCACACGGATGGACTCGCGCGCGTCGTCGAGGAGCTCCTGCGCCGGAACCACGGCAAGTGCATCGTCGGCAGCCGTAGCGCCTAGGGCGGCAAGCACGTGCTCGATCGCGCCAAAGTCCCACACACCCGCAAACTGCAGGCACTCTTGCCAGCGGAAGGGCATGTCAAAGCCCTCGCCCAGGACCGAACCCTGGCTGCGCGATGTTTGCCAGTTCCACACGCCGTGTGCGCCATAGGTCACGCCGGCACTGGCGCCGGCAAGAATCGATGACCATACGCTCGCGCGGCAATCCTGCGCGGTAAAACGCCAGTAGACGTTGCGCGACGCACCCATCTGCTCGTAGCAAGGCTCGGAGTTGACCATCGGCTTTTTGGGATAGTTGGCGATAAAGTCCTGCGGCAGACGCCATGCCTCGGGCTGGCCCTCGTAGTTGTGGCCGGGCTGGAACATATAAAAGTCCAGACGGTCCAGATACTGCGCCGGAATGGTGCGGTTACCGCGGTTGATATGCATGGTGCGCAGTGCCTCGGGCGCGCGCTTGACGACCTCGTCGAGGGCGTCCTCGTAATAGGCGATCGCCTCGTCGCCGGCAAAGTCGGTATCGCCCGCCACCACGTAGACGGGGTCGAACTCGCCCAGGTTCTCGACGACGCGGGCAACGTGGGCGCGAACCTCCTCACGCGGCATAATCTCGGCACCGCAACGCTCGGCGATCTTGGCACCCCAGGTACCGGGCACGTAGTTGCACCACATAAGCACGAGCGCCGGACGAATGCCGTGCTCGACGGCCGCGCGGCACATGGCGGCGGCACGATCCCAATACGCCTGGTTGGGGCAGGACCAATCAAAGTGCACGCCATCCTCGCTGGCATAGGGCCAAATGCCCAGGTCGGGACAGCAGCGATCCCACTGCGGCAACGTGTTGATCTGCAGCACGTTCATGCCCTGCTCGGCACGGCGGGTCAGGTAGTAATCCCAGTCGTTCTCGGCGATGCTCGTAAATGCGCTCCAGCACGTATCGGCAAACCAGAAGAACGGTTTGCCCTCGCACAAAAAGCCGTCCTGGCGACCGTTGACGGTCAGCTTTCCCAAACTCATCTGCATGTCCTTTCGTTTGATAAAGGATTTGCGAACCGCCGGGGGCTTTCGCGGTAACCCCGTGCGAAAGCCCCTGCCGCTTGGCAAACCCTCGCGGGCGAATCCCGTCCGCCCCATCAGTCTACCTTGCAAGAAGGGCCCCGCCGGGCTTACGCCTGACGGGGCCCTGTCGTGTAGGTGAGGTCATATGTGACCGAACGGTTTGGCCTTAGGCCTCCATCTCGGCGAGCTCCTCCTTGGAGAAGCCAGTGGCAAAGACGACGGCAGCTGCGATGACAAAGGAGATTGCCATACCGACGATAGCCCAGACGGTGTTCATCTGGCCACCCTGCAGGTAGTTGGTGAAGACCAGGAAGTTGGCGGCACCGCCGGCCAGGTAATAGGTAACACCCATGAGGCCGGAGAACACGGCGCCGATGGCACCGCCGATGAACATGCCAAGCATGGTGCGGCGGAAGCGCATGAGGATACCGAAGAGCGCGGGCTCGGTGACGCCGCCGGCGATGGCAGAGATGACGTAACCCAGGGCAAGACCCTTCTCGTCGGGGTCCTTCATCTTGAGGAAGGCACCGAAGGCGCAGCCCCAGACGGCGGCCATAGCGCAGTTGGTGGAAACGAAGACGAAGGGATCGTAGCCGGCGGCGATGATCTGGACCTGAGCGAGCAGGATGACGGGCATGTGCATGCCGCAGACCACGAAGAGCTGCCAGAAGGCACCGAGGATGGCCATGACGATCAGGATACCGATACCGCCAAGGTCAGCAAGACCAAAGAGGGCGTTGGCGATGAGGTTGCCGATCTCGTTGCCGATCGGTGCAAGGACGATGAAGGCGATGGGAATGGTGACGATCATGGTGCAGAACGGCGTGAAGACCGTGGACAGCACGTCGGGCATGACCTTCTTAAAGAACTTCTCAACAAAGTACAGGACGGGCGCCGAGAGGATGATCGGCAGGACGGACTGCTGGTAGTTGGCAGCGGCGATCTGGATGCCGTAGACGGAGATGATCCCGCCACCCTCCTGAGTCGCGACACTCACGACGGACGGGGCCATGAGAGCGCCGCCGAGGAGCATGCCCAGAACCGGAGAGGCGCCGAGCTTCTTGGCAGCGGCATAACCCAGGTAGATGGGGATAAAGGTGAACGTGGCCTCGTACAGCGTGGTGTAGAGGAACGTATAGGTCGGGTCGTCGGCCGAGAGCACACCGAGCATGGTGGGGCCGAGGACGGCCGCGATGGTACGGAACAGACCGCCGGCCATGAGCAGCGGGATGAGCTGGGTCATGGAGCCCGACAGATAGTCAAGGATGATGTTCGGCAGGTTCTTGAGCTCGAACTTCTCCTTGGGAGCGTCGAGGTTCTCGTTGACGGCCTCACCCTGCTTGACGCCGGAGATGGCGACGAACTCGGCGAGCACCTTGGGCACGTTCTGGCCGATGATGACCTGGAGCTGGCTGCCGGCGAACTGGCATCCCAGAACACCCTTGACCTTCTTGATCTTCTCCACGTCGGCCTTGTTGTTGTCCTTGAGCGTCAGACGCAGGCGCGTCATGCAGTTGGTGGCGACGGAAACATTCTCCGCACCGCCCACGAGCTCGAGGACATCGGTGGCAATCTGCCTGTTATCTACTGCCATGGGACCCCTCCCCATATCTTCGTGTGCCAGCCCCCTTGGGCTTAGGCACGCCTTTGGCCCGGCGACTATAACCCCTTACGGTTGCCGGACCCTTGGATACGCTTTTGTAAACAAGGTGTTTACTGAACGTTTACGGGCTTTAGTTTACACGGAGCGCCGAATTTATGGCAATTTTGCCGTCTACAGTCCGGTGAACGGTAGGTAATCGGGGGTGAACGTATTTGAATGGCGGGAAATGGTCTCTTTGACCCTCTATTGATATATAGCCATTTACGTGGGATTTTATTTTGATGAACACCTCACTGATCTGTTAACTCATCAACAGAATCCCTGCTAGAAGCTAGTAAACATATGTTTAGTAGCTCACGACGTGTTCATTTTTGCCGTTTACCGAGTTCATCTGGTTATTCTTCAATTCTAGATTACACTAAACATGTTTAGTTTGTATTGCCGCAGATGCCAGGCATTCGCGGCGCAAGGGAGGCAGCTCATGGAACTCAAATTGTGTACCTACGCAACCGTCACCACCTTGGGCGACTTTGGCCCCTGGATCAGCAAGGTCGTACTCGACCTGCCCTGCACCGTGCGCGCCAACGACATCGACGCGAACACCTTCCATATATATGTAGAGCGTCACGAGCGCTCGGGCGATGTTCTGATGCGCAAGGAACGCGGCGCCGACCATGCCGCGCCCTCCGTGGGTTACATCGACATTCTCGCCGCATATCCGTGCGACGAGAACGGACGTAAGCTCGCCGTGGGCACCCATGTGGCGCTCGAGGTCGCCGAGCAGCGCCTGACCAAAAAGATCGAAGGCGGCGTCATGGGCTCGCGCATGCTCGATGACCAGTTGCACATCACGCAGCTCGCGGCTCTTCCCGGCAACGACGGCGACGATCCCACCTGCGGCCTGGTCTTCGACACCTGCCGTGGCGATATCTGCCCTGCGCTCAAAGGCTGGAGCAACGACACGCAAAAGACCGCCGTCGACGGTATCGCGCTCGAATACGGCTTCTTTGAGCCCAGCTTTAAGGCCGAGGACTCGGCATGCTTCAACCCCTTTGCGCCCGAGGCCACGGCCGTGCCCCAAAAGGCACCGCTCGTGGTGTATCTGCACGGCGCCGGCGAGGGCAAGGGCGCCACGCAGGGCGAAGGCGCCACGCGCGCCTATATCGGCAACCGCGTGACGGCCATCAGCCAGGCGCAGATCCAGCGCTACTTTGGCGGCTTTGCCTGGGTGCTCGTGCCGCAGTCGCCCACGTTTTGGATGGACAACGGCGTCGAGCAGCTTGGTCACTCCAACCAGAGCATCTACTCCCCCGTGCTCAAGGCACTTATCGATGAGTTTGTCGCCGAGCATGCCGACCGCATCGACACCGACCGCATCGTGGTCGCCGGTCTTTCCAACGGCGGCTTTATGACCCTGCGCCTGTGCGCCGACTACCCCGATTTCTTCGCCGCGGGCCTTCCCTGCTGCGCCCCGTGGTACAACGCCACGGACGAGGACGTAGCCGCGCTCGCCAAGACGCCGCTGTGGTTTACGCACTCCAAGGGCGACGAGCTCGTGTCACCGCAACAGACCGTGCTGCCGCTCACGGCGCGCCTGCGCGATGCCGGCGCCAACGTGCACCTCACCTACTTTAGCCATGTCGAGGACCTGACCGGCGTGTATCGCGAGGCCGACGGCTCGGCCAAGAAGACGTTCAACCACGGCGTGTGGATCCACCAATTCAACGACCTGTGTTATCAAGACTTCGACGGGGGCAACGTACTCATCGACGGCGAGCCGGTGGGCTGCTGGGAGTGGTCGGCCAGGGTTTCGAGGTAACCATCCCATCGGGGGCTCTGACCTTTAGTTTTGTAAACGTCCTCGCGCATGAGCCCCGCTTATCCTGCTCCTTCGGAGCATCGGATAAGCGGGGCTCGCGCTGCGGAATGTTTACAAAACTAAAGGTCAGAGCCCCCCTAAGTTAACGTTGTTCGAAACGCTGGTCGGCCGCTTCCGGCGGGCCGCCGGGTCGCGGGCGATGGGGGCGTGGGTCCCGTCTTGCCTTGCGCGTAACTGGCTGAATTGATTTTGATTGGAGCTGTTCCTATGTCCCAGAAGTTGACTCGGGTGATTGTTACCACTGATATGGAAGTCGATGATATGAACTCACTTGTTCATTTGGCTCTGTATCTCAACTTGCTTGATGTTCAGGCTGTGGTGTATACGGCTTCGCAGTATCACTTTCTTGGGGATGGGGTTCATACGCTCGGCGAGGTGAATTCGCATTGGCGGACCAAAGGGCGGCGCTCTTATGAGTGGGCTGTTGTGCCTCATGAGCCCGATCCGCTAGCCGGCGAGCTTCGTGAGTATCGGCCGTTTCCCGAGCATTGGATTGAGAGTCTCTGGAGTAATGAATATGCCCAGGCTTGGCCGCAGTTGCAGGCAAATGCGGCCGCTGCCGGTGAGCCGCCGTTTCCCACGCCCGCCCAGATGATCGAGCGCACCTTTGTGGGAAATGTTGCCTTTGAGGGTGATGTGACTGAGGAAACTGAGGGGTCTCGCGTAATTGCGCAGGCGATTCTGGATGATGATCCGCGTACGTTATGGTTGCTCAGCTGGGGTGGTATGAATACGATCGTTCGCGCCCTCATGAGTATTGCCGAGCGCTATCGCGCCACGCCCGAGTGGCCCGCCGTGCAGCAGCAGGTCTATCAGAAGGTGCGCGTGATGGGCGTTGCCGATGGCGTGGGACAGGACAACTCGTGGCTCGACCATGGGCGCGAGCTCTTTCCCGAGCTCATCTTTTGGCGTACGCCCTATATGTATGGCAACTATTTCGACGCCAAAACAGCTCAGCCCGATACGCTGCCGCTGTTTAAGGCTCCCTGGCCCGAGCAGAATCTCACGCAGGGCAACGGCCCCCTCATGGCACGCTATATGCTCTATGGCGATGGTAAGGTCTACGAAAACGAGCCTGAGCGCTTTCAGTTTGGCAAGCATGCCCGTCTGGATTGGGGCCTGGAAGGCATGCCCGCGATGCAGTTTGAGCGCGGCGATTTTATGGCCGAAGGCGACAGCATGACCTATATTCCGCTGCTGCCGTTTGGCCTGCGCGGTATCGACGACCGCGGCTTCGATACGCTGCTGGGACGCATGTTTTTTGATGGGCATCCCGATGCGAACGCGCCCGCCGGTTTTGCCTCCATCGGCACGCCCGCAGACGACAATCTCAATCCCTATCTGCGTGCCTATCAGGAAGACTTTGCCGCCCGCGCGCAATGGTGTGCCCATGATCCGGCCATCTGCTCGCATCCGGCGCATGTTGTCGAGGTCACTGCCGACCGCAGCGCCACAGCCGGCGAGCGCGTCAACCTTACAGCGACCATCGTCGACCCCGACGGCAAGGGCTTCGATGCACATTGGGATGTGGCCGTAGACCCATCGAGCTATGCAGGCGTCCAGGATCTGTCGATGTGGCAAGAATGCACGGTAGACACCGCTTTCATCGTGCCCGCCGACGCGCACCCCGGTGACCGCTTCGTTCTCACCCTCACCGTACAGACGCGCGCCGAGCGCCCCTGCACCCGCTACGCCCAGGTCGCCATCACCGTCGCGTAGCAGCGACGGCGCTCACACTCAACAAGAAGTGCCCCCAAGTGCCGGCCAAATGACGAGAGTGGATAATCTCCCACTTTGAGCCCCCAAACAGGCCAAAAACGGCAGATTATCCACTCTCACTTTGGGGCACTCATTGGGGACAGACTTAAATGAGTAGTCGTTGGGGACGTTCTTGTTTGACTGGTCATTTAAGTACGTCCCCAATGAGTGCTTTCACTTCTTTTAACAAAACGCCCGGCGGGCATTAACTGCTCGCCGGGCGTTTTGGTTAGGAAACTCTGAAGTTGAGTGTCTCGGCTTCCTTAGGACAGATCCTCACCATTCGTTTCAATGACGTGCTTGTACCAGTCAAAGCTCTTCTTCTTGGAACGCTTGAGGGTGCCGTTGCCCGCGTCGTCGCGGTCGACGTAGATAAAGCCGTAGCGCTTGGACATCTCGCCCGTGCCGGCGCTCACCAGGTCGATCGGGCCCCAGGTGGTGTAGCCCAGCAGGTCAATGCCATCCTCGGTCACTGCATCGCGCATCGCGGCGATGTGCTGGCGCAGGTAGTCGATACGGTAGTCGTCGTTGATGGAGCCATCCTCCTCGACAACATCCTTGGCGCCCAGACCGTTCTCGACCACAAACAGCGGCTTCTGATAGCGGTCGTACAGGTCGTTGAGGGTGATGCGGAAGCCCAGCGGATCGATGGCCCAGCCCCACTGGCTCTCCTGCAGGTAGGGGTTCTTGGCGCCGGCGAAGGCGTTGCCCTGGGTGCGCTCGACATCAGGGTTATCGGCACCGGCGGAACAACGGGTGCTGTAATAGCTAAAGCTGATGAAGTCGACGGTGTTTTCGGCCAGGATCTCGCGGTCCTCGTCAGTCATGCCGACGTCGATGCCCAGACGCTCGAGCTTCTTGACGGCATAAGCCGGGTAGTAGCCGCGGCTCTGGACGTCGACAAAGAAGTAGTTGTCCTGGTTGTCGAGCTGCGCCTGGCGCACATCGCCCGGACGGCAGCTGTAGGGGTAGTAGCTACCCGCCGCGAGCATGCAGCCGATCTTGACCTCGGGGTCGATCTCGTGGGCGATCTTGGTTGCCCAAGCGCTGGCGACGAGCTCGTTGTGGGCGGCCAGGTACTCGACGGCCTCCTTGTTCTCGCCCTCTTCAAAAACCAGGCCGGCACCCATAAACGGCAGGTGCAGGATCATGTTGATCTCGTTGAAGGTGAGCCAGTACTTCACCAGGCCCTTGTAGCGAGTGAAGATCGTGGTCGCGAGGTTCTTGTAGAAGTCGATGAGTTTGCGGTTGCGCCAGCCGCCGTACTCCTTGATGAGATGGATCGGGCAGTCGAAGTGCGTGATGGTCACGAGCGGCTCGATGCCGTGCGCCTGGCACTCGCGGAACACGTCCTCGTAAAAGGCCAGGCCGGCCTCGTTGGGCTCGGTCTCGTCGCCATTGGGGAAGATGCGGGTCCAGGCCAAGCTCATGCGGAAGGTCTTAAAGCCCATCTCGGCAAAGAGGGCGATGTCCTCCTTGTAGCGGTGGTAGAAATCGATGCCGGTCTGCGCGGGGTAGTAATAGCCGTCCTCAAAGTCGAGCATCTTGCGCTGGCCGGAGACCACCGCGAAGCGCTCGGGGCCGTGCGGGGCCACATCCACGTTGGCCAGGCCGCGGCCGTCCACGTCGTAGGCGCCCTCGCACTGGTTGGCAGCCGTCGCGCCGCCCCACAGGAAGTCTTTACGGAAAGCCATACATCGATCCTTTCACACGCTGTTTGTCGTGGTTTCAGTATCCCCGTAAGCAGCGCGCTACTCAACGGCAACGACGCAGGCCGACACTTCTTTTCGCACACGGCGGCCCGGCAGCCGCCCCTGCCTGACACTTTCTGATACCGCCGCCCCAAACCACCACAAAGGGGACAGGCACCTTTGTGGTGGTTTGGGGCGGTTTGTCTCGATCTGTAACAGGTAGGCAGCCAAAACCGGGCTTGGTGTTACAGATCGAGATTTTCGGGCAGCCCCCCGCAGTTTGTCTAAATCTGTAACAGGTAGAGACGATTTAGCCCGCTAGATGTTACAAATCGAGACGGAAGATGCTAGTCACAGGCGATGTCGAGGTTCTTGCCGAAGAGGCCCACGTAGCCGCCTTCGGCTGCCTTGGGGCTGTCGGCGTGGCAGAGGACCCACTTGTCGGCCTTCCAGTAGCAGTAGCTGTCGCCGACCGCGGGCATGTCGGCTGCGGCCTCGGGGCGCGGACCATTGGTGCCGGCGGGCAACGCAACCATTACCTGGAAGCCGCCGTCGTCGACCATGCACGGCGTGTAGTGGAGCGTGGTGTTAAAGACTTCGACGACCGTACCCGCCGGCACGCGGAACGCCTTAACGCACGCGGTGTCAAGCTTGCCGTCCTCGATCTCCCAGCGATGCGCCACGAGCAGGATAAAGTCGCGGGCGCCCAGGTTAAACTCGCTGGCGCGGTGATACTCCAGGCAGTTGAGGCGTGTGTTGTGCCCGTTGCACCAGCCGAGCTGGAAGGGGCGGCCGCCGTACATGAGAAAGCCCAGCTTATCGGCATCCTTGACGCCCTCGAGCTCCGGCGCGCTTGCTACGTACTTACTGCCCTCGGGGATGGGCGTGGCAGAGAGCGCCTCGATGAGCGGAGCGGTCAGGTTGGACGGAACGTCGTTCCACACGCAGCCATAAGATTTGAACTCGTGATCTGATACAGAGTAGATATGCATGTTCGCTCCTGTTCGTTTATGTGACAGTACGAACATTCTAGAACATCATTCATCCACGACCACGTTCAATACCGAAAACATTGCATGACGAAATCACCCGCTCAAAAAGCGACATGCAGTTTCCTAGTCGAGATAATCTTTAAGAAACTCAATAACGCTCATACACCAGTAGTCGGTCTCCGGCGCATGGGGCTTCATCAATGCGTGCCCCCCTTCTGAATACATGACTCCCTCATGGTGTACTCCAGCTGCATCCAGAGCATCGACCATCTTTTCATAATTGTCGGGCGATACAATATCATCGTCAGCGCATTGCCAAAGATATGTCGGAGGATACTGCTCCCACACATGCTGATTAATACAGAAATCATCGAGCGAGTCGCGACCAGCCCCGCCGCACACCGAATCAAGAAATCTATTGTCTGATGCGTTCTCAAAGCCATGAAGATCAATCGGTGCATAACACAGGGCCAAGGCTTTTGGCGCCTCGCATCCGTAGGACGCAAATCCCTTGTTGTCCGTCCCCCACTCGGCAGTTAAATGCGCACCAGCAGAAAAGCCGATAACTGCATAACTTTTTGCGACATTAAATTTCGCTGAATTCTCCAGGACAAAACGGACGGCTCGATTTAAATCGTCGATTGGGCGCGGCATCAAAGGCTCGACCCTCACCCTGTATGACAGCACGAACACGTTATAGCCCGCATCGTTGAGCTCGGGGGCAACGGGAAAGCCTTCCACTTGATGACAAACGCTCTGATAACCTCCGCCCGAAACCGCAATGATAAAGGGAGCCCTAGGTCTCCCGGGAAAGAAGAACAGTTTCGTATTGCGCCGAGTCGGATCACGGATGCAGTCGGCTTCATCCCAAATATCGTAGGCAACCTGCCTCCCGTCATCCACGAGCTCGACAATTCGATTCAATCCACGCAAAACGCGAGCAGTTTCATATGGATTAGCATCAGAATTCATATGAGACACAATGGGTTTATTCCACATGCGCTCCCAAGTTGAAGGCCGGCAAAGCATAAGGTGCTCGCCAAAGCCAGCGAACTCAGGAAGGAGCGCGATTTCGCCAAACGTCATATCGGCAGTAATTGTCATAGCTAGTCACTCCAAAAATGAGGGTGGGCTCGCGTGAATCAACGGCAAGCCCACCACATGCAATCTGCCGCGGGGTTTTCGGCAGCTTACATCCCGAATAATTGTCTACTCCACTACCGCCTCTTCATCAGGGCGATACAGGATGTAAACGAGAACGAAGTTAAGAATTAAACCGACGACATTGCAAAGAATTGCGCCGATGAGGCTGCTCATATCACCAGAAGGATCCATATAACCGGGGAAGCTAAAAATGCCGCTCGACGTCATAACGAACGTACAGGTGTTGAAAATCGCCGGGATAACAGCACTGATTGCTCCGGCGACCATGGAAGCGATAATGATCTTCTTGTGCACCAAGATGATGCCGTACAGCGCCGGTTCCGTAATCCCGAAAAAGCCCGTAATGGCACAGCTGAACCCAAGACTCTTTTCACTCGGGTCCTTCGAGCGGAGGGCAAACGCCAAACAAGCGCCGACAACACCCATGCTGCAGCAGAGAAGTCCAAGGATAGGATCGGAGCCGACGGTCATAATATTGTTGATGGAAAGCACGATCAGGGCCCAATGGAGTCCAAGGGGGATCATAACGAGACCGAATATCGGCCCGAGAATAACGCCGCAAAGGACGGGACTGAACTGATAGACCGCCAGCACTGCAGCCGCAAGCAAAGAGCTCGCCTGCTGAATAACGGGGCCGATCACAAGGAGCGAGACGGGGGCGGCAACAGCAACCGTCAGGAACGGGACGAGCGCAAATGCCACAACATCGGGAAGAACCGCCCGCAGCCACTTATTAAGAACGGATGCGAACCAAGCCGCCACGATAGCAGGAAACACCGTGGAGGAATAGCTCACCATTGTGAACTTCATGCCGAGCAAATCCAGCGCATCGCCCGCTCCGGCCGCAGCAACGAAAGTCGGATAAACCAGGATTGCGCCGAGTACCGCACCGATATATCGATCGGTTCCAAAGAACTGAGCAGCAGATGATCCGACAAGAACGGGCAGGAAATACATGCAGGCATTTCCCATGCCGTACAGCAGAGTGTATATTCCGCTCTCGGCGGAAACAGCACCCGCCGTCGTCAGAATGCTAAGGATGGCGTTTATCATTCCGCATGCGATCAAGGCAGGAAGAACGGGCATCATGATGCCGCTGATGAACTTCATTAGCTTTCCCAGAAAGCCCTTAGTCTCTCCTTCGCTTGCCTCGGAATCTCCGGCGTCAATCCCGGTTTCCTTGGCAACGATTTCATAGACCTTATCGACCTTAGGTCCCACAATCACCTGATATTGCCCCGCGGAATGGCGAATGTCGATCACGCCATCAATCGCCTTGACTTTTGCATCGTCTACGATGCTTTCGTCCTTAAGGTTGAACCTTAAACGAGTCATGCAGTGAGCTACAAATGTAACGTTGTCTGCGCCGCCCACCATCTCGAGAATCTCGGCAGCGAGCTTGGTTGTATCTGCCATAAATACCATTTCTCCCATGTTGAGTTTTATATGTAACCATCAGCAAAGCGCGCGCCTTTGCCAACTAATTACCTTGTTTTCGATGCAATTCGATTGATGTGCATCATGAGGTAGAGTCTTTCTTCGTCTATAAGTTCCCGCCCCGTCAGTCGACTGAGAACAGAAGCAATATCATCGGCGCACATTGATGCCACCGGATATTCTTTTTTGAGCGAGAGGTACATCTTGCGGTTGTCGCTCACGATGCTTTCGCCAGAGTTCAACCTATTGAATAAGTACTGAAGATGGGTTGCGAACCTTGCGTAATCGAAACCTTCCCGATCAACTTGAATGCCAAGCCGATTTTCAACAGCAACGGTTGACTCCTCCAGAACACGATCGTAGATATCCGCGCTAAACTCTTTAACTACTTCGCATGAGTCCGAATCGGCCATGTTATTGATAAACGCCATGGCAATTCCAACTGCCTCATGAGCTGGAAGCCTAACGTTAAGACGTTTCCTGATTATCCTAAGTGCATACTCGCCGATTTTAAATTCGACGGGATATTGTTGGCGGACATCAAACGATAAAGGCATGCGGACAACGATATTTTGCTCTTTGCGCTTAACCGCATACGCGATATGGTCCGCAAGGATAAACGGCAAATTAGGGCTCACCTCATAAGGCAGCAAACCTGTCGACATATCAATAACATCCGAGGTAAGCTCGAGAAGCTCGTCGGGGACCTCGTCAACGAGAGCGATGTAGCGAGAGCTAACGTTATAAAACGTTCGTTGAATCTCCGAAAGAGGGACCTCGTCTCCGACATTCTTGAACCCCAGACCACGGCCGAATGCAACCAACTGTCTGCCATTTCCATCGACGCAGAGGACAGCGCTGGTATTAATTCGTTTAACAATTTCCATGTGCCCCCCTAAACAGAACAAGGCTCCCGAAGCAGAATCCGACAGTCAATGTCAACAGATGCTGCTTCAGGAGCCTTGCCTGAATATCACTCTGAGAACTAGTTTAAGCGAGCTAGTGCTAATGACCTCGAATAAACACTTCTAAACAGTTAAACGGTCGATATCTCCGTGTGAACGGTTTGGAGGCAGAGGGCGGCCCTATGCCTGCTGATAGTGCAGGTGCTTCTCGTCGATATTGGCCAGGTCACGGTCGAGATAGCGGCGTGCGAGCCAGTTTGCCATGGGGAGGTTCTGGTCCAGATAGTTACCGCACTCCTCGGGAGCGGCACCGGGGACATCGCCCTCAAAGCCGGCGACAAACTCGAACAGCTCACGCACGAGCGGCAGGATCTCCTCGCCCGTCACCTCGCCAAACACGACGAGGTAAAAGCCCGTGCGGCAGCCCATGGGACCAAAGTAGACGATACGGCTCGACCACTCGGCATGGTTGCGAAGGAACGTCGCGCCCAGGTGCTCGATGGTGTGGCACTCGGCCGTGTTCATGACCGGCTCCTTGTTGGGCGTGGTCAGGCGCAGGTCAAACGTGGTGACGGCGGCGCCGGTCGCCGGATCGCGGTCGATGCGGCTCACGTACACGCCGGGCTCAAGCAGCAGATGGTCAACGGAAAAACTCGCGATACGCTCCATGGCAGATCCTCTCGATAGTCAATTTAGGACGGGGCTCTTTTAGCTGGTTGGAATGGTCGCACCAATCATACCAGTCAAAAAAGCCCCGTCCCAAATGAGCTGCCAAGGACGGGGATCAATGAGTTTTTAATCCCCGTCCCAGAAAAATCCTTGGGCGCCGCGCAGCCGCCTAGGCAGTGTAGGCGATAGTCGCGTCGACAGCATGGCGCCAGCCGGCGATCTTTTTGGCTCGCTCGTCGGCGGGCATCGACGGCTCCACGATGCCGCGGGCGCCGTAGACGTCGACGACGTCGCGCGTGTACATGCCCAGCGCAATGCCGCAGGCCCAGGCCGCGCCCAGACCGCTCATCTCGTCGTTGCTCGCAATGCGGATGGGCGAGCCAACCAGGTCGCTCTCAAACTGCATCAGGTACGCATCGCGCGTGGGACCGCCGTCAACACGAAGTTCGGCCAGCGCCGCGCCCGAATCCTCGACCATCGCATCAATCACGTCAAAGATCTGATAGGCGATCGACTCGTCGGCGGCCTTCACGAACTCCGCGCGACCCGTGGTGCGCGTCATGCCAAAGACGCAGCCCTCGGCGTCACTCGCCCAGTGCGGCGCGCCCAGACCGGTAAACGCCGGCACAAAGTAGACGCGGCTCGCCGGATTGGCGGCGTAGCACAGGTCGGTAACTTCCTCGGGGTTATTGATGAGCTCCAGATCGTCGCGCAGCCACGTCTTGACGGCGCCGGCGTAGCTCACGTTGCCCTCGAGCACGTACTCGGTCACGCCGTCCATGCGCCATGCGAGCGAGCTCGAAAGCCCGTGCGAGCTGGCGACGAACTCGTCGCCGACGTTCATCATGACCGAGCTGCCGGTGCCATAGGTCGCCTTGGCCATGCCGCGGCTATGGCAGCCCTGCGCAAACAAGGCGGCATGGCTGTCGCCGAGCACGCCGTGAATGGGCACGGGTGCCGGCAAAAAGCCACCCAGGTCCGTCATGCCAAACAGGCCATCGGAATCGGTCACCTGTGGCAGGCAGGCCACGTCAACGCCAAAGGCCTCGCACACCGGCTCGCTCCAGCAGCCACGGCGCAGGTCAAAGAGTTGCGTGCGGCTGGCGTTGGACCAGTCGCAGCGGAACTCCGCGCCGCCCGTGAGCGTCCAGACCACCCAGGCATCGATGGTGCCCAGGCACAGCTCGCCCGCTGCAGCGGCCTCGGCAGCCGCGGGAACGTTCGCGAGGATCCAGGCCATCTTGCCCGCCGGGTAGTAGGGCGAGAGCACTAGACCCGTCGTGTCGCGCACCAGCTCGGCCACGCCCTCGCGCGCGGCCAGCTCGTCGCACAGCTCGCGGGCGCGGGCGCACTGCCACACCACGGCGTCGCACAGCGGCTCGCCCGTCGTGCGCCTCCAGGCAACGGTAGTCTCGCGCTGGTTGGAGATGCCGATGCCGGCGACGTCGGCCGGATCGACCCCGGTCTCCTCCACCACGGCGCGCGCCACGGCCAGCACGTTGGCGGCGATCTCGGCTGGATCATGGCTCACCCAGCCGGCCTCGTTGACAATCTGGCGATGCGAGCGATCGGCACGATGAATCAAATGGCCGCCCTCGTCCACCAGCAGCGCCTTGGTGCCCTGCGTGGATTGATCGATTCCGATGATGTAGCGGCCCATGGCCACCCCTTTCAAAACGAATGTGACAAAGGGGCGGTCCCTTTGTCACATTCCAGTTACTCTGCGGGCAAGAACTCGGCGACGGTCTGCGCGATTCCGGCACCCGTCAGGCCGTAGTGCGCAAAGACCTCGGGGCTCGTACCGGTGATGACCGGCGCGTCGGGCAGGGAGAGGCACTTGACCGGACGCGGGCAATGCTCGCCCACGACCTGCGCGACCATGGAACCCAGGCCGCCGAAGGGGCTGTGCTCCTCGACGGTCACGACGGCGCGCGTGGCGCCGGCGGCCTCGATCACGGCCTCGGCGTCGAGCGGCTTGACGCAGTACATGTCGAGCACCGTTGCCGAGATTCCCTGCTCGGCCAGCAGATCGGCGGCGTCCACGGCGTGGCGGACCATCTCGCCGGTGGCGACGATCGTCACATCGGTGCCGCGACGCACCCAGGTGGCGCGATCCATCTGGAACGGACACTCGTCCTCGGTGTACACGTCCTCGACCGGGTTGCGCCCCACGCGGATGTAGGCCGGCTTGTTGTCGGCTACCAGGGCGCGCACAAGCTCGGCGGTCTGGAAGCGGTCACTCGGCAGATACACGCGCATGTTGGGAATCGCGCTCATAGCGGCGATATCCTGCGCAGAATGGTGGCTCATACCCAGGGCGCCATAGGACACGCCGCCCGAGATGCCGATGAGCTTGACGTTGGTGTTGGAGTACGAAACGTCGACCTTGCACTGCTCATACGAACGCGTGGTCACAAAGGACGCCGGCGAGGCGGCCCAGGCCTTCTTACCGCACGAGGCCATGCCGGCAGCGATGCTCACCAGGTCCTGCTCGGCAATGCCGACCTCAACGGACTGCTGGGGATACTGGTCAAAGAACGGCGTGAGCGATGCAGAGCCGCGGGAGTCGGAGCACAGGACGACGATGTCTTTATCGGTTGCGGCGGCCTCGAGCAGCGTGTCGCAGATAGCCTTGCGGTTGGCGATCTTGTTAGCCATTGATGGCCTCCTTATGGGCAGCGAAATCGGCGATGATCTGGGCATATTCCTCATCGTTGGGCAGGTGATGATGCCAGGCGGCCTTGTCCTCCATAACCGGCGAGCCGTAGCCCTTCACTGTGTTGAGGATGATGACCGTGGGCTTACCCTTGGTCTCGGCGGCCAGCGTCAGCGCGGCGTCGATGGCCTGGACGTCGTTGCCCGGAATGGACAGCACGTTCCAACCGAAGGCGGCCCAGCGCTCCTCCTGCGAGTCCTGCTTCATGACGTCCTCGGTGCTGCCGCTGATCTGCAGGCGGTTGCGGTCCACGAGCGCGCACAGGTTATCGAGCTGGTAGTTGCCGCCGCTCATGGCGCCCTCCCAGACCGAGCCCTCGGCAAGCTCGCCGTCGCCCATGATGGTGTAGACGCGGTAGTCGCGGCCATCCATCTTGCCGGCAAGCGCCATCCCGACGGCCACGGGCAGGCCATGACCCAGCGAGCCCGAGTTCATCTCGATGCCCTTGAGCTTGTTGTTGGGGTGGCCGATGTAGGGGCTGCCGAACTTAGAGAAGCGGGCCTTGACGTCGTCGAGGTCCAGATAGCCCTCGTGGCAGAGCACCGCGTAGTAGGCCTCCATGGCGTGGCCCTTGGAGAGTACGAAGCGATCGCGGTTGGGATCGTCGACGGTCTCGGGAGAAATGTTGAGGTGGTTGGCATAGAGGGTCATCAGCGCATCGATGACCGACATGTCGCCGCCGATGTGCCCGCCAGCGCCAGCCATGATGATATCGACGCAATCGCGTCGAAGGTCCCAACGCAGGGACTCAAGCTCTTCGATAGTTGCCATTTCTACTCTCCTCGCAGGTAAGCTTTGACGTCTTCTTCGATGGGGTCGTACAGGTCGGGGACAATGCCGATGTACTTGCACGCCTCGTAGAGCACCGGCACCACGTTGGCGTGAATGGCGACGCAGTGGTGGATGTAGGGACCCTCGACGATCTTGGCCTCGAGGCGCTTGAGGTTGTCGACCTCGACCCACAGGTAGGTGCCCATGCCGGCCGGGCCGTCGATGCCGCGGGCGTTGCCCAGCAGCAGCGAGTACTCGCCGTTGTCGCCGTCAAAGCGGGCAAGGGTGAGGTCGCCGTGCTTGGCCTCGGCCGTCAGCGCGCCGGGGTGATCGAAGGCCAGCGGATAGGTGAGCTTGGGCTTGACGGCCGCGCAGCTGCAGGGCCAGGGGCCGCAGTGCTGCAGCAGCTCGCCGTTCTCGTTATCGGGATGACGCACGGTCCAGTCGGCGAACATGCCGCGGTGACGGCCCAGGTCGGCGGCCTCGACCATCAGCGCGGTGATAGCGCCATGGATGTCGGTCTCGCAGACGATGGGGATGCCCATCTCGTTGAGGATTGCGTTGGCGGCGCAGGGCATAATGCCCAACTCGTCCTGCAGGGCGTTCCAGCACTGGATGGCGCCGGCGTTGCAGCCGTACTTCTCGACCAGGCGCTTCATGGCAATGGCGAGTCCTGCGACCGCAGGAACCTTGTCTTCGGGGATGCAGATCTCAAAGCTGTCACCAATGTGGGCGAGCATGGTTGCCATGGCCTGCTCGTCAGCCTGGGCGTCGCGCACGGCCTGGACAAGCTCGGTCATGGGGATGGGCGAAAGCTGGATGTTGAACTTCTCGAGCAGCTCGCCCTCGTTGCACATGGTCGACCAGAAATCGAACGGACGGGTGGCCATCTGCAGGATGCGAGTGTGCTTGAAAGTCTTGACCACGTTGCACACGGCCAAAAAGTCCCAGACACCGCGCTCGAACTCGGGATCGGTCAGACGGCAGTTGGTCATGTAGGTGAAGGGAACCTGGAAGCGACGCAGGACCTTGCCGGTGGCGAACAGGCCGCACTGGCTATCGCGCAGACGGGTGCCGTCGGGCTCGGGGCGCTCGTCGCGCGGACCCCACAGCAGCACGGGCAAGCCGAGCTCGCGGGCAAGGCGGGCGCAGACATACTCGGTACCAAAGTTGGCGTGGCAGAGCATGATGCCGTCGACGCCCTCGGCGCGGAACTTCTCGACGATAGGCGCGATATGGCTGTCGTCGAACAGCAGGCCCTCGTCGTTGATGTCGTCGATATCCACAATCTCGACGCCGATCTCGCGCAGGCGATCAGCCGTAAGGCCGCGATACTTGATCGCGTCCGGCGCGCTAAAGATGCTACGGCGCGTGGGCACAAAACCGAGCTTGATCTTATCCATGTACGTCCTCCCCTAGTCACATGTTCAGTAAACAGACGCATGTTTCGTTTTGTTCTGTTTACTAAATGTTTTACTCTTCTGTTTAGAAGTTTAGCGCGAAATACCCGTAGACGGTAGAGAAATCAGCCTAAACGGTATGTAAACAATCTGAACATACAAGGGAAACAAAAAGAGGACCCCGAAGGATCCTCTTCTGAATGGCACTATGTTAACTGCCCTAGCGAGCTTTGGCACGCTGCAGGCAATGCCGTCTCCGCCTAGATTTCGCGCACGCTCTGGCGCTCGACAAAATAGGTCGACACGGCCGTTTTGCAGGTGTAGCTCTTGGGATTGCGGATGTTGCCCACCAGGCGGCGCACCGCGATCTCACCCACCTCGTGCTTGGGAACATGCACCGTGGTGAGCGGCGGGTTGGAAAAAGCGCCCAGAGATAGGTCGTCAAAGCCGATGATCGAGACATCCTCGGGCACGCGAATGCCGTGCTCGTTGAACGCGCGCATGGCACCCACGGCGAGCACGTCGTTCTCGGCAAAGAAAGCCGTCGGCAGGTCGTCGTGCGAGGCATTGTCGAGCCACGCGCCCATGTCGCGATAAGCGCCCTCGAGCGTGGTGCCCAGCGTGACGCGCCATGCCGGATTGGCCTCGAGGTCCGCATCCTCAAGCGCTTGGCGATAGCCGCGCTCGCGGTCCTTAAAGTTGCGGATACGAAGGTCGCCCGCCAGATAGCCGATTTGCCTGTGACCTTTCTCGATAAGGTAGTCCACGGCACGCAGCACCGAATCGGTATTGGCAATGACCACGGCATCAAAGTACTGGCGGTCGCTCCAGCCATCGAGCACAATCAGGTGGGCGGCGGCGTTAGCGAACAGGGCGTAATCTTCCTCACCCAGCTCGGTACCCATCAGCACGATGGCGGCAGACGGGTCGGCGATCAGGCCCTCGACCTGCGGACGCACGGCGTCCAGGTCGCTAAAGTCGAGCGAGACAAAGCTCGTGCTCATGCCGTGGCGACGCGCCTGGCGCTCCACGCCCTCAATAACCGCGGGATGGAAGGTGCTCTCGTCCAGGATGGCGCCCGTCTTGCGCGCGAGCACAAACTGGATGCTCTCGAGCTGCGTCGACTGCTGATAGCCGAGCGACTGCGCGCACTCCAGGATGACTTTGGCGGTCTCCTCGCTCACGCTGCGCTTGCGGTTGAGCGCGTTGGACACGGTCGCAGGCGAAAAACCGGTGATGCGGCTGATTTCGCGGACACTTGCTTTGGCCATTGTTCCCCCTAGTAACGGTCGCGGTCGAGCATCGTGGCCTGACCGCCCCGTGACTCGACAACTAAACGACCGCAAATTCAATCTAAACAGAATAGTAAATGTTTAATAGCTAGTTTAGCCTGTTGTCAAGCGAAGCGACGCGACTATTCCCCCAACGGGCGTATTTACTCGGTAGCTAATCTGGATCGAGGCACAGAAACCGTTTAGCCAAGGATGCGAGCCATGCGTGCCTTAAACTCCGCGAGGAAACGTGGGGCGTCCACGGTGAGCGCCACGAGCGCGCTCTTATCTGGATCGGACAGGCGGTGCTCGTCGCAGATGGTGCGGCCGCGGTACTCGCCCAGCAAGTCAACACGCAGGTTACAGCCGAGCGCACCCACGAGCGTGGGATCAATCGCCACGGCAACCGCCAGCGGATCGTGCAGCGCGCAGCCGCCCAGGTAGGGCGCGTTCATTTCGTACGAACCAATGTAGTGCTCGACCATGCTCGCAAACGCGCAGCCCGCCATGGTGCCCGAGCCCGTCCAGCCGGCAACGTCGCGACGTGTGAGCACCACGCGGTGCGTCACATCCAGGCCCACCATGGTGAGCTTGCGGCCCGAGCGCAACACGGCATCGGCAGCCTCGGGGTCGCTTGCCATGTTGGCCTCGGCGCCCGCGCTCACGTTGCCGGGCACGGTAAGGGCGCCGCCCATCACGACCACGCGGCCGATGGACATCATCGCCGCCGCATCGCGCTCCAGGGCAAGCGCCAGATTGGTGAGCGGGCCGGTCGCAACGTAGACCAGATCGGGACCATAGGTACGCGCGGCATCAATCAGGTAATCGACCGCCGCATTGCCGTCGGCCGACGTCGCGCCCACCGGCTCGTACGGCGAGGCGGGCACGCTTGCGCCGCCAATACCGTTCTTGCCGTGGATAAGCGTGGTGGACGCCGGCGGCGTGTAGAGTTCGGTCGCCTTCATGGGACGATCGGCGCCCAGGTACACCGGCACCTCGGGACGGCCCAACAGGTCGAGCACCGCCAAGCAGTTGTGCGCCGACTGCTCGACGCGCACGTTGCCAAAGCACGTGGTGACGCCGACGAGCTCCACCTCGGGGCTTGCGATGGCATAGGCGAGCGCCATCGCATCGTCCACACCCATATCCAGATCAAGGATCAGCTTCTTGGTTGCCATTGTTCTACTCCGCTTCTCCGCCTTGTACTAAATCGTCCGACCCAAACTTGTGCTCGACTTCCGCACGCGTGGGAATTGATTGCTGAGCGCCCAGGCGCGACACCGTCACCGCCGAGGCGCGAGCACCCGCGGCCATGCACTCAAAGAGCGGCAGGCCCTCCAGACGAGCCGCCGCCAACGCGCCGATAAACGTATCGCCCGCGGCCGTCGTATCGACCACCGCGCTCGAAAGCGCCGGCATGCGCAGCGGCTCACCGCCATCGCCGAGCGTAACCGAGCCGGCGCCGCCCAGCGTGATGACCGCAGCCCCGGCGCCCTTGTCGAGCAGCGCATTGAGCGCGGCGACGCAGCTCGCATCATCTGTGGGCAGAATGCCCGTCAGCACCTGGCACTCGGTCTCGTTGGGGCAGACCAAGTCGACCGCAGGCCACGCTCCTGCCGGCAAATCGCAGGCGGGCGCAGGGTTAAAGACCGTATAGAACCCCAGCTCGTGAGCGCAAGCAAACGCCTCGGCCGTCGCTGCAAGGTCACATTCGCCCTGGGCAATAAAGACGCTTCCGGCAGCCGGGGCAATCTCGCTGGCATCGCCGTCGAGCTCGTCGGCCACCAAGCGCCTCAGCGCGTGGGCAACGTCCTCGCCCGCAAGCGCATGGTTGGCGCCCGGCGACAGCACGATGCGGTTGTCGCTCTCGCAGCGAATGATAGTCGCAGTACCGGTCTCCACGTCATCGCGACGCGCCACAAACTCAACGCCCACGCCGGCATCCTGGAGCCCTGCCACAAGCGCATCGCCAAAGGTATCGCGCCCCACAGCGCCAATCATGCACGTGCGCGCACCCATGCGCGCAGCGGCGACGGCCTGGTTAGCGCCCTTGCCACCGGCGTTGGTGATAAAACCGCTGCCACCGACTGTCTCGCCCGCACGCGGCATGCGCTCGCACGCCACCGAAAGGTCCATGTTCATGCTGCCGAACACCGCAACGATGCTGTGATCCGCCATGGAAACCTCCTCGTCTTCAGGCTTTGCGCCCACCGTCGACCAACGATTGTGCACTCTCGCACCCCCTATAACTTTAGTCCACTTTGATGTGGACGCGCGCTTGAGCTTGCGCCAGCAGCAAGCATTCACAGGGGCAGGCAGCTACAATGAATACGTGCTGATTATTCTCGTCATTGGATGATGTTTTATGGAACAATTCTCGCAATCGGGCTCGCGCGGTCGACGCCGCACGGGCAACGAGCCGGCGCCGCACGAACGCGTGAAGGGCGAGCGCCGTGCCAACGAGCCGCGACGCACCGCGAGCCCCCATCGCGCTTCTGCCAACAACGCGGGCCGCGCCAACACTCCCGCCGCGGAGCAGACGCCTGCTCGCCCCAAGTCCCGCTACATCCCTGCGCTCGACGGTCTGCGCACGCTTGCCGTCGTCGCGGTGGTGCTCTATCACCTCAACCTCACGTGGGCTCAGGGCGGCCTGCTTGGCGTCACGATCTTCTTTGTGCTTTCGGGCTATCTGATCACGCGCTTGCTGCTCAACGAAGTCGCTAAGACCGGCCGTATCGACCTTAAGAGCTTCTGGATTCGCCGCATCCGTCGCCTGGTCCCCGCCGTGGTAACGGTAGTGTTCGTGACCTGCGCGCTGTGCACCATCTTTAACCACGTGATGCTCACCAAGATGCGCCCTGACATCCTGCCGTCGCTGCTGTTCTTCAACAACTGGTGGCAGATTGCCCAAAACGTCTCGTACTTCAATGCCCTGGGCGATCCCTCGCCGCTTACGCACTTTTGGTCGCTCGCCATCGAGGAACAGTTCTACCTGGTTTGGCCCCCGCTGCTGCTCGCTATGGTATCCATGCACATGAGCAAGCCCAACACGCGCCGCATGGTTCTGGGACTGGCTGCTGTCTCCGCCATCGCCATGATGGTGCTCTATAACCCCGCCGCCGACCCCAGCCGCGTGTACTACGGCACCGACACCCGCGTCTTCTCGCTGCTGCTGGGCGCCTGGATGGCCTTTATCCCCGATCGCGACCTGGCGCCGGTGTGTCTCGCTCATCGTTTGGGGCTCAATCGCCTGGCTGGCGCCGCCAAGCACGGCAAGAACGCCGAAAGCAAGCATGACGCTACGACCGACGGCGCAGCCGAGACCGTCCCGGCACAGCCGAGCGCCCTCGTGCGCTTTTGGTCCTCGCCCGCATCCATCGATGTGTTGGGCGTCGTGGGTCTGGTTGGCCTTGCCGCCATGGTCGCGCTCACCAACGGCTACACCGCGTTCCAGTATCGCGGCGGCACGCTGTTATGCTCCATCCTCACGCTCATGGTCATCGCGGCCTGCGTGCAGCCCCAGGGAATGGTTGCCCGCGCGCTGTCCGCCGAGCCGCTCGTGTGGGTTGGCAAGCGCTCGTACAGCATCTACCTGTGGCACTATCCGCTACTGTTGCTCATGAACCCGGTCGCCAACATCAACGATACGCCGTGGTGGCAGTACATTTTGCAGGTGTTGTTGGTGGTCGCCGTAGCCGAATGCTCATATCGCTTTATCGAGACGCCGTTTAGAAAGGGTGCCTTTGGGCGCACCGTATCCGAATTCCGCGACGGCACCACCACGCCCGCCAACTGGGTGCGCGCGCATATTCCCGTGTGCGCCACTTGCGGGATTGTGCTTGTTATCGCGCTGGGCGGCCTGATTTTTGTGCCGGAGACCTCCGCACTGAGCGGTGAGGGCGCCGAAGTCCTCAACAAGGAAGCCAAAAACACCGCGCCCACCGACCAGCAGGCGGCCGACGGCACCGACAAGGACAACGACGGCTTCCCCGATGGCTCCTACGATCTGCTTATGATCGGCGACTCCGTGTCGCTGCGTGCCGTGGACACCTTTGACGGCGTGTTCCCGCACAGCCATATCGATGCCGAAAAGGGCCGCCAGTTTGATGCGGGCCGCGCGACATTTGAGGGCTATATCCAGCAGAACCTTGCCGGCAAGATCGTGGTCTTTGCCCTGGGCACCAACGGCTTGGTAACCGACGACCAGATCGACGCCATCATGGCCGATGCAGGAGATAAGCGTATTGTGGTGTTTGTGAACACGCGCAGCCCGCAGCCGTGGGTTGGCTCTACCAACCAGGCCATCGCCAACGCCGCTACGCGCTACAAGAACGTGCGCGTTATCGACTGGTACGGATACAGTGCCAATCGCAACGACCTGTTCGATGGCGATGGCACGCACCTGTCGACCACTGGCGTGACTGAGTACCTCAACTTGATCCACGATGCAGTCAAGAAGGACCTGCCCGTACACCCCGAGGATCACGTCAACGATCCGCAGCCGGCAGCCGTCAAATCTGCCACCGACGCACTCGTCAATGCGCTCGCTCTCAAGCCGCACAAGCTGGGCACCGACAAGTAACCTGCAGCGCAAACTTCCCACATCCGGAGGGGGTGCCTGCCACGGCAGGCACCCCCTCCGGCAGTTAGGGACGTTCCTTATATGCCGGCACCCAGGGACACTCCTGACACAGCCGAGGAACGCCCTCCTTGCGACCGAATTCTGGGCGCCTCGCCACCCCGAACGTTGTTTCCAAGCCCACACCCGCAGCAAACAACCCAAAATCACTCTTTTCGCGCCGACTCCAAGAGGTCGTGGACAAAAAGTGGCAAATATGAGTACTGTTACCATTTTAGTAGCAGGCAAAACCACCCAAAATGGCGCTCATGCGGTAGCGCACGACCCTTCCAGTTGACCAGAATGGCCGGCGTAGGACTTGGAGACCCGCTTTTAATAAACAGATTCTTAACTATGTTCATTATTTTCTTGGTCGTAAATGCTATCGGCAAGGCAACAGTACTCATATTTGGCATTTTTGTCCAATGCCATATAACTAACGCCCTATAGCGGGCAAAAAACAGGCCGCAGTCCATCGCTACGGCCTGTTCGGAAGCAAAAGTGGGCGCTAAGCGCTGTAGCCCATCGCCTGCAGAACAAACATGACGACCGTCAACACCGTAATCACGGCGATAGTCGCCCAAGTGAGCACATTCCACACGCGGCCATTGCGGTTGGCGCCCATAATGTGACGGTCGGCAGCGATAACCACCTGGAACACCAGAACCACGGGCAGTAGCACGCCATTGATGACCTGCGAGGTCATCATGATCTGGAACAGATCGACGCCGGGCATGAGCACCAGCACGGCAGAGATGCCAATGATGGCAGTAATGATGCCGCGATAGACCGGGGCCTCGTCCCAGCTGCGGTCGGCACCGCGCTCCCAGCCAAATGCCTCGCAGATAGCGCTCGACGTAACGCCCGGCAGCACGCAGGCAGCCAAGAAGCTCGCCGCGACCAGGCCCGAGGCAAACAGTACCGTAGACCACTGACCCGCAATAGGCTCCAGCGCGCGGGCAGCATCGGCAGCATCGCTAATCTGAATACCCGCCGGGAACAACACCGTGCCGGTCGTGATGATAATAAAGCCGGCAATAACATCGGCGGCAAGCGAGCCGCTCACGGTATCAATACGCTGCAGCACGATGTCGTCCTCGCCCGCGTTCTTATCGACCACGTTGTTCTGCGCCAAAAAGATCATCCACGGTGCGATGGTGGTACCGATCGTTGCGACCACGAGCGACACGTAGCTGGGGTCGTTTTGAATATTGGGGACGACCAAGTCGACCGCGACCTCGCCCCAGTTGGGGCCGGCCATAAACGCGGCGACGATGTAGGTCACGAACACGCAGCTTACCAGCAGCAAAATCTTCTCGATGCGCTGGAAACTACCCGACATGGTAAGCATCCATACCAGCAGCGCCACCAACGGCACCGAGATGCTCGCCGGCACGCCAAAGAGAGCAAGACCGCTGGCGATGCCCGCAAACTCCGAAATGGTCACAGCCGTGTTGGCGATCAACAGCGCCGCCATAGCAAGTACACTCTTGCGCACGCCAAAGCGCTCGCGAATGAGCGATGCCAGGCCCTTGCCCGTCACGCAGCCGCAACGCGCCGCGGTCTCCTGCGTCACGATGAGCAGCACAGTCATGACGGGAAGCATCCAGAGCATCTTGTAGCCATAGCTGGCGCCCGCACTGGAATACGTTGCAATGCCGCCGGCGTCATTGCCCGAAAGCGCCGCCAGCAGACCGGGACCCATAGCGCCAAAGATGGCCGCGATGGTCAGCTTTTGCTTGGTGCCCGACTTTTGCTTGGTATTTTGCACGCGACCACCTAACCCATGACCGACATGGCGAGCAGCACCGCGGCGATGCAATACGCCACACACGAGATCATGACGGCAATGACGTTCATGGCGGTGCCCGACGTGTTGAGGTCATGCTCGTCACGCCAGAACAGCACCATCAGGTAAATCACGGCACTCATGTTGCCAACCAGGCAAATGATGGCAGCGATATTAAAGCACCCGGTAAAGAGTTGCTCCTCAAACATGGGCGCATCGGGGAACGCAGCGGTGCGCACCAGCTGGGCGCACAGGTAGGTCACGAGCGACAGAATCAGGCCCATGCCCGTGCTCTGGAAGAAGAACCCCAGATACGGCTTGGGCTCGTCGTCGTGACCGTCATACTCCAGGAAGTAGTTCTTGACGAACGACACCATGCGCGAGGCCGCCAGCAGCACGAGCGGCATGGCGCACATGGGGAACACCACCAGATGCGCGGAGCCGAGCGCCGTTCCCAGCACGGTCGCCATGATGCACGATGCGATGCCCCATACAACAACCCAGTACTGGCGATGCACGAACCAGCTGAGCACGTTCGTCGAGTCGTCGGACGCGCTGTCACCCGAGCCGACACCGGCGATCTGCAGGTCCTCCTGATGCTCCTCGGCGATAACGTCCATGGCGTCGTCGAAGGTCACGATGCCCAGGATGTGGCGGTTCTCGTCGCAGACGGGGATAGCGACCAGGTCGTACTTGGTCATCTCGTCCGTCACGTCTTCCTGGTCCTCGTCGGGCGACACATAGACCAGGTCGCGATAGGCCAACTGACCCAGCGTGGCGTCGCGGTCGGCTACGATCAGCGTGCGCAGCGAAAGCACGCCGGTCAGCATGCCACTCGGATCCTCGGTATAGACGTAATAGACGCTCTCGAAGTCCTCGTCGAGCTCGCGAATCGCCTCGATGGCGTCACCGACCGTTGCCGTAGCGGGCAGGGAGACAAACTCCGAGGTCATAATGCGGCCGGCGGTGTTGTCCTCATACCCCAGCAGGTTACGAATCGCCTTCTCCTCCTTGACGCCCATCAGGCGCAGGAGCTTCTCGGCCTTCTCGTAATCAAGCTCGTCGATCAGGTCGGCAGCGTCGTCCGGGTCCATCATGGCCAGCATCGACGATGCGTCGGTGTCGGACAGGCCCTCGAGCATCTCGGTCATAAGCTCGTCGTCATCGAACTCCGAGATGGCCTCGGCGGCCTGGGCAGTATCGAGCTGCGCAAACACCTGCGCACGCAGGCGCGGGTCGAGCTGCTCGATAATGTCGGCGATGTCGGCAGGGTGCAGCTCGCCGAGCGTCTTGTGCGACACCGAGAGTTGGATGTTTTTAGTCGAGCGGTCGAGCAGGTCCATGTAGGACCAAGCGATGATGTCCTCGCTGAGCGGCTTGCCCAGGTGCTTCATAAAGCCCTCGACGACGTGCTCGAGTGCGGGGCTGATGGCACGTAGCAGACCGCGGGCACCGACCTCGGCGCCCAGCAGGCGCAGCTGGTTTTCGCCCGACATGGAAAACTTGATGTCGTTGACACGCACGACCTTCATGCCCTGCGTGTCGACGATCTGCTTATTGAGCACGTCGCGCGCCAGCAGGAGCTCGGTCGGCTGCAGGTACGAGAAGCGAATATTGGTGGCAGACGTGTTGAGATACACGCCCGTCTCGTCGATACGGTCGACCCATTTGCGCCAGCTGATCATAAACGGCGTCTTGCCGGGGCCGCGGAACGCGAGCGACGTTACGTGCGGAAAAACTTCGCCGGTAGCAATGCCAAAATCGTTGACCACGCCGAGCTTTTCGCCGTCGACGTCCAAGACCGGCAATTTGAGCATCTCACTCAGATAATTCAATGGTGCTCCCCATCATTATTCCTCCGGACGCGGCCGCGCGTGCGGCGTCCGGGGGCTTCTGGATATGTATACGCATGCGCGGGCGGCACGCCGCTCGACGCTTACACCCCGTGCATGCGCAAAAAGCACCTGCATGGGGTCATCGACTGTATGGTCGAGGTTTGGATTTCACCTGTAACCTTTCTCTTGACCCTCATTAACCGCAGTAACTATAGCATCAGCATCGCCCTGCGGCATCGAATTTATGCGCTGCACATTGCAGGCATACCAAACGCTGACGTATCCGTGACATAGCCCTTGGGGACGTTCTTAAACGACTACCCAATGACTACTCTGTGGTGTCATCGTCCTCGGCAAGTTGGGGGAACACGGCGTCCTTGGGCATGGTGACCTTCGTCAGCGAGGTGAGCTTTTTGCTCAGCGACGTGTCCGTCTTAACCAGGTCGCTGAGCGTCACGATCTTGTAGCCGTCGGCAATGAGGCCGTCGATAATCTGCGGCAGCGCCTCGAGCGTCTGCTCGGCGCATTCGTCTCTATCGGTGAGCAGCACGATATTGCCCGGCGTCACCGAATCGAGCACCGTCGAGACCTGCTCGTCGGCACCGTTGAGCAGCCAGTCGCCCGAGTCAATATTCCACGAGACCACGGCGGAGACCAGGTCCATCGCATCAATCCAGTTTTGTTCGTCAAAGGCAGCGTAGGGAGCACGCAGCAGCATCGTCTTCACGCCGGTCGCCGACTTAATCGCATCGGTGCCTTTCGTGATCTGCTCGCGTACCGCCTCACGGTCCTGACCCTTGAGCGAATCGTCGCTGTAGCTGTTGGATCCGATTTCGCACCCGGCATCGACAATCGCCTTGGCCGTGGCGGACGAGGCCTCGACCGCATCGCCCGAAAGGAAGAACGTCGCGGTGACGCCCTTTTCCTTGAGTACCTGCAAAATCTGCTTGGTCGCTCCGCTCGGGCCCTCATCAAACGTCAGCGCCACGTACTTTTCGTTGCCCTTGGGCGCCACGCTCGCGCACGCAACGACGCAATCGGTAGCGGGCACAACCTCGCCGCGGTCCTGCGTCTTACCCGATTGCTCGCCGACCCACACCTCCGAGCGGCCCTGGACACCCCACGTCTGCACATACTCGATAGCGCCCGTGCCCTCGACCTTGAGCTTGGGCTCGATAACCGTAGCCTGAACCTCGTGCTTCTCGTAGGTGTTACGGCCATCCTTGACCGTCACCTTCTCGCCGCCCTCAAGTTCGCGGCTTTTCCACTTACCCTGTTTTATGCGCTTGCCGTCCACCTTAACCGACAGCTTTTCGCCGCCATGGCGGGTCAGCACGCTGTCATCGACGGCCAGCAGGTCGCCTGCGTCGTAGGTGTCAGTCAACTCCTGGTCGTCGATGAGATTCTGCAGCGTAGAGCCGACGCGCACCGCGGTCTTCTGGCCGTTGAGCTCCACGTCCACGCTGCGGTTGACGTAGCCCACGACGGCAGCGATAAACAGCACGAGTGCGCAACCCACGGCGATGAGCGCATAGGGCAGACGGGACGGTCGGCGCGGCGAGCGCCCGTTGCCGATGCGCGCGCTGCGGTCGCTAAACCCGCGGCTATGGTTGAGGTACATCGCGCCGGGCTTACGGCGACGGCGGCGCTGACCGCTGGGCAGCTGCCCCAGGTCGCGGCGCGCCGTCGGACGCGCACCCGAACGCCCGTTTAAGTTGGATCCGTTTTGGCGCATGTGCCCTCCCCCATAAACACAGCAAGCCGGAGCAACAGGTCTCCGGCTTGCCTCCCATCATTTGGTACGTCGCTATTTTGTAGCTTTTGACGAGCCTCCGCTCGCCTTTTGGTATTCGTCCTTAAAGGCCTTGAACATGCCGCGCGTCTTGCCAAGCTGCTTGCCCAGTGCGCGGCTGCCCTTGTCCACGGCGACCGATCCCTTGTCATCGAGCACCTTGGCGCCCTTCTTGACCTTATCGCCCACCACGACGCTGGCCTCGGCGGCCTTGGCAGCCGCACCGCCCGAATACCCGAGCGCCTTGACCTCGTCCGAGACAATCATCGCGCCGTTCTCGTAGCCGCGCAGCATCGTCGGCGGCACCTGCGTGTCGCCCACCAGCACGCTCGAAGCGGCACCGGCGGTCACATAGAATGCCTGCACGATGCCCGAGCGCGGCTTGAACTCAACGTCCGAGCAGTAGCCCACGACATCGCCCGATTCCGTGCGCACGTCCATGCCAACCCAGATGATGCAATCGTCCAGGTTGATGTCGAGGCGCTTGGCGGCGGCGGCATCGTACGTGTCCTTGACGTCATCGACCGCAATGGCGCCCTCGTAGACACCAATGGCGTCGAGCGCTACGAATCGGTCGGGGCGCTCGATCATGCCCGCGATATCGGACTGGCGGACCATAAAGCCGACCACACGCGTACCGCCCGGGGTAAAGACCGGAAAGTGAATCTTTCCGAGCTTTTTAGGGCTGCGCGGTGTGCCGTCCTTTTTGGTGCGCTTGTCCTCGGTAGGCTTGCGATAGATCTTGGCGCCGACAAAATCCCCGGCGCGCATTATGCCTCGGTCGAGGGCTCCGCAGCCTCGGTATCAGCCTCGACGGCGTTCTCGACCACGACATCGGCGGCAGGCGTCACGTTGCCACCCGAAATGGCGTCGTTGAGCTGCTCGCGCAGCTGGTCCATGCGCTCGCGGGCCAGGTCGACCTTGGCACGCAGGTCGTCGGTCTTGGCGTCGACCATCGGGCCAAAGTCATTCACCGCGGCACGGGCCTCCTCGGCGCTGTGCTCGTAGGTGTCGCGCATATTGTCCCAGGCGTCGTTGGCGATATCGGCAGCCATGGCGCGGGTCTCGGCGCCCGAGCGCGGGGCCAGAGCAACGCCGATAATAGCGCCGGCAGCGGCACCAAAAAGTGCGCCGGAGACAAAGCTGAAAGTCTTACCCATGATCATTCCTCTCCTGCGGGCACGTCGGTGCCCACCGTTTGAATGCTGTCCATTATACCCGCAGCGCATCACTTGCCGCTCCGCTCATCTGCGTACGGCAAAGGCGCAGGTACGTGATGGTGATAAACGCGTAGGCCTACTCCTGAGGCATAGCCGGCATGGCCACCGTGGCGCCCGGGTCCTCGCCGGCGCCGTCCACGAGCGGCAGGCCGCCCTCATGCGCAGGTCCTGCCGGAACCGTCGCCGCACCGCCAAAGACGGCAGCGGAGGCCTCGTGGTTCTCGGCAACCGCGCCCTCGGTATCAATCGCCACCTGGGGCTCGTCATCAAAGTTGGGGACGCCCTGGGGCTCGGTGGGAACGGGCTCGGCGGTCGCATCGGCAACGGGCTCGGCGTCGACCGGCACATCGCCCTCGTCAGCGCCCTCGTCCTCGGCAGCATCTTCGCCGTTCGCAGCAGCGACGGCCTCGTGAGGATCCTTGCCCTCGGCCTCGGCGCGCATGCCCAGCACCAGGTTGCGCAGGCCCGCGACCGTGCCTTCCACGTCGGGGGCAGGCTGGTCGGCGTGCAGGTACGCCCAGTCCATCATAAAGGTGGCCGACGACAGCGCACCGATGGCCAGTGCGTCGTCGGGGCACGAAAGCTCGACCTCAAAGACACGCTCGTCATGCTCGCTTACGCGGGTGCGGCCGCACGAAATGCTGCCAGCAAGCCCGGTCTCGTTCATGAGCTCGACCGTCACGTGCTCCAGCAGGTGGCAGAGCTCGGTCTGACCCATGCAGTCCTGGAACTCGCGGCCGGAATCACCCAGGCACAGGTGCTTGGCAATCGCCGGTACCAGGTAGTACACGCGCGCCGTGGCCTCGATGTCCTCCGAGGTCATGAGCGGCATGCCGGGGTTCACCAGCACATGCGCGCAGATCTTGTCCTCGCTGACGGTGACCTTAAGGATGTTGAACAGGCCTGCCATAACTCTCCCCTACTCTTCCTTGCCCTACTCGTCGCCGTCGTGCGGATTCGCGGAACCCGCACCCGACGTCGTCGGCTCGTTTACCGAAGACTCGGAATCCTTCTTATCGGTTTCGGCCGGAGCGATCACGCGAATGAGCGAGATGCGCTGGCCACGCATCGACTGCACTTTAAACTTGTACCCCGCGACCTCAAACACCTCTCCGATGTCGGGCACCGAGTCGCAAAGCTCCAAAATCCAGCCGGCGATGGTCTCATAATCATCGCTTTCCTCGAGCGGCCAACCAAGCTCAATCGCGTCATCGCACGAAAAACGCCCATCGACGAGCCACTCGCGGCGCGAAAGGCGCGTGAGGTACTTGTTGTCGGGGTCGAACTCGTCCTCGATCTCGCCGACGATCTCCTCGACGATATCCTCGATGGTGATGATGCCGGCCGTGCCGCCGTACTCGTCCACGACCACCACGATCTGGTCGTGCGAGGTCTGCATCTCGGACAGCAGCGGCAGGATGTCCTTGGTGTCGGGCACAAAGGTGGCGTCGCGCAGGTAATCGGCGATGGGCTGGTCGCCCTTGCCGTCGAGCGCGGGCTGGATCAGGTCCTTGATGTGCGCGATGCCCGCGACGTTGTCGGGGTCCTCGTGATAGACGGGGATGCGGCTGAAGCCGGTCTGGCGCATGGTGGACAACACGTCGGCGACCGTCTCGTCGTCCTCGCACATGGTGGTGTCCACGCGCGGCACCATGACCTCGCGGGCAACGGTGTCGCCCAGGTCGAAGATCTCGTGGATCATACGCTTTTCCTCGTCGAGCAGGTCGTCCTGCTCCGAGACCATGTACTTGATCTCTTCTTCCGAGACGTTCTGACGGTCGTCGGCACTCTTGATGCGCAGAATGCGGGCCAGGCCATCGGAGCAAGCGCCAGTCAGCCACACGAGCGGACGGGCGATCTTTTGGAACACGGAAAGCGGTCCCACGACCTGCTTGGATACGCCCTCGGCATTGGCCAGGCCGATGCGCTTGGGGACGAGCTCGCCGATCACGATGGACACGAAGGCGACCGCGACGGTGATGATGACCGGCGCCAGGCCGCGCGCGATGGCGGAGAGCGGCGCGATGCCAAAGCTCATGAGCCACGTGGCGAGCGGGTCGGACAGGCTCGTCGAGGCAACGGCGGACGAGGCGAAGCCCACGAGCGTGATGGCGACCTGGATGGTAGCCAACAGCTGATCGGAGTCGGCGGCGAGCTGGACGGCGCGCTCGGCGCGCTTGTCGCCCTCCTCGGCATCGTGCTCCAACACGGCGCGCTTGGCCGTGGTGAGAGCCATCTCGGACATGGAGAAGTAGCCGTTGATAAGCGTCAGGACAAGCGTGGTAATAAGGGAGATGGTTATGTCCATCGGGAGTTTCTCGAACCTCCAAGATTCGGGACGTTGGGTAGTAAGCGTAGGTGACGGATAGGGCAATTGCGCCGGTCGCCCGTGGGAGCGAGGGCATGGGCGCGGTCGCTAGATTACGAAGAGAATCACCGCCATGAACTGGAAGATGCTGCCAGCGAGCACCCACAAGTGGAAAATACTGTGCAGATAGCGCACGTTTTTGGCGATATAGAACGGCACGCCCGCGGTGTAGCACACGCCGCCGACGGCGAGCAGGGCAAGTGCCACGGGGTTGAGCAGTGCCACAAGTACGGGCAGCTTAAAGACAACGAGCCAGCCCATCAGCAAGTAGACTAGGCCACTTACCCAGTGCGGTTGACGTTCGCGCATAAAGCACTCGAGGGCGATGCCGATAATGGCGATGGCCCATACGGCAAAGAACAGCGCAGGGCCGCCGTCGTTTGCGAGCGTGATGAGGCAAAACGGCGTATAGCTACCGGCAATGAGCAGGTAGATGCAGCTGTGGTCGATGATGCGAAACACGCGCTTGGCGCGCGCGGGCTGAATCGCGTGGTAGAGCGTGGAGGCTAGGTATTCGAGAATAATGCTGACGCCATAGACAATTGCCGCGGCCATGTGGGCCGAGCCTCCGCCGCGCAGGGCGGCGAATACGATCAGGAGCACCAGGCCCGCGATACCCAGCAGGCAGCCGACACCATGGGTGACGGAGTTCATGATCTCCTCACCCACCGTGTAGTGTGGAACGGCCGCGGTCTTGGGTCGCGGCTTAGAACTGTCGCTCGAATCGGACATGCCGGTTACATCCTCCAACGTAAAGAGTTCTCAACACTATATCAAAGCGTCTGGGTGCGTGCGAAATTTGCACCATACGTGACCCTTTGTTTACCCATTCTTTGCCTGTTGACGCATCAACGGTGAACGTCCATAATGCGCTTGCACTAAATGTTGATGCATTAACATCTTATAGGAGAATACCGCATGGCTCAAAACGCACATTCCCATCGAAAGCTCAAGATAGCCGGCATCGTTGCACTGGTGGTTGTCATTGCGCTGCTCGGATTTGCCGGCAACTTTCTGTTTGACTTCGCGCTGAATCCCCGCGCGCCATACACCATGAAGATGATGCAGGACGGCAAGGACGACAAAGAAAGTGAGCAGCCGGATGCCGAGGGAACCGAGGCGCGGGCATGGTTTAAAGAGAACCGCGAGAGCAGCAGCCTCACCGCAGATGACGGAACCGAACTTGCCGCTTGGTATTTTGCCGCCCCAGAGAGCACGCACAATTACGCTATCTGCCTACACGGATACACCGATGAGCCCATCGGCATGGCCCGATACGTCAAACGATTCCACGACCGCGGCATGAACGTACTCGCACCCGCCGCCCGCGCCCACGAGCGCTCCGGCGGCGACTATATCGGCATGGGCTGGCCCGAGCGGCTCGATGTCGTTGCATGGATTGGGCGGATCGTTCAGGCTGACCCCGAGGCGCGCATCCTGGTCTTTGGCGAGTCGATGGGTGCGGCAACCGCCATGGACGTCGCGGGGGAATCTCTGCCCGCAAACGTGAAATGCATTATCGAGGACTGTGGTTATACGAGTGTTTGGGACGAGTTTTCTCTGCAGCTCAAGGACGTGTTCGGGCTGCCCAGCTTTCCCTTGCTCGATGTAGCAAACTTGGTGTGCAACGTGCGCGCGGGCTACGACTTTCATAAGGCGAGCAGTGTGGAGCAACTCAAACACGCGACGGTTCCCATGCTGTTTATCCACGGCGACCAGGACACCTTTGTGCCGTACGACATGCTCGACCAAAACTACGACGCGTGCGCCAGCAAGGTCAAGCAAAAGCTCACCATTCATGGCGCCACCCACGCCAAGAGTGCGCAAGTTGACCCCGAGCTCTACTGGAATACGGTCGACGACTTCCTCGACGAGAATTTTTAGGCAAATAGTACGGTTTACTGATCTATCTGACGCCCTAGCACTTCCGAAAAGCCGCCCGCGAGCTTTGTGCTCGCGGGCGGCTTTTGCTCAACTAACGCTACAAAAGCGCTTGATATGTCCAATAACTAGATGCTATTTGACCTCGATGAGCTCGTACTTGCTCGTGCCCAGGCCGATCTTCTCGGCATGAGCGATGCACGCGCGCCAGTCGGTGTCGGGATGCGTGATGCAGAAGGGATCCTTGGCCTGCTCGCCCTCCAGATGCTCGTGATTATGCTCCATCTTGGCCGCGCTGTCGGTAAGCTCGGTGTTAGGCAGCGGCTCGGATGCCAGGACGGCATCGGCACAGGCCTGATCGATGGCGACCGGGTCGAAGCTCGCGAACATGCCGATATCGTTGACGATAGGCGTGTCGTTTTCGGGATGGCAGTCGCAGTTGGGGCTGATGTCCATGGCAAGCGAGATGTGGAAGCTGGGGCGATCCTGAACAATGGCCTTCGTGTACTCAGCGATCTTGTAGTTGAGCACGTCGGCCGCGGCATCATAGTCGGGCTTGATGCAGTCCTGGTTGCACGCCGCAATGCAACGGCCGCAGCCCACGCAGCGATCGTGGTCGATAGCGGCGACGTGAACCGTACGGGTTTTGCCGTTGGCAAGCTCGCGCTCACGCGTACCGTCAAACGTGATGGCGCTGTGCGCGCATATCTTCTCGCAGGCACGGCAACCTACGCAGTTGGTGGTATCGACGCTCGGCTTGCCAGCGGCGTGCTGCTCCATCTTGCCGGCACGGCTACCGCCGCCCATACCCAGGTTCTTCATGGCACCGCCAAAGCCGGCCTGCTCATGGCCCTTAAAGTGGGTGAGGCTGATCACGATGTCGGCATCCATGAGCGCCTGACCGATCTTGGCCTCGCGCACGTACTCGCCACCCTCGACCGGGACGAGCGCCTCGTCGGTACCTTTGAGGCCGTCGGCGATGATGATCTGGCAACCCGTGGCATACGGGGTAAAGCCGTTCTGGTAGGCGGTATCGATGTGCTCGAGCGCGTTTTTGCGGCTACCGACGTAGAGCGTGTTGCAGTCGGTGAGGAAGGGCTTGCCGCCCAGCTCCTTCACGACGTCTGCGACGGCGCGGGCGTAGTTGGGGCGCAAAAAGCTCAGGTTGCCCAGCTCGCCAAAGTGAATCTTGATGGCGACAAACTTGTTCTCGAAGTCGATCTGCTCAATGCCGGCGCGGCGAATGAGGCGCTTAAGTTTGTCGAGCTGGCTCTCGCGAGCATGCGTGCGCAGGTTGGTGAAGTACACCTTTGCCGGTGCTGCGGGTGCGGTTGCGGTCATAGATCTATCCCCTCGGTCTATATGGCGTTACAGACATAGAGGATGGTACCCGGTGAAGTGGGGTTGAAGTCAAGCACGGCCACTCATTGGGGACAGACTTAGGCACTCATTGGGGACAGACTTAGGCACTCATTGGGGACAGACTTAAATGACTGAAACCACTCATTGGGGACAGACTTAAATGAGCGCCTCGCCACCTGGCAGCTAGGGACGTTCCCTTCCGGCAGTTAGGGACAGTCCTTGCCAGCCCGGCCAGCGAGCCGGCGAATCGGCAAAGACCGTCCCCGATGACTAATAAGGGGCTACTCTTGGACTTTGAGAGCTTCGGCCAGGCTCACACGCTTGATGGAACGCATGTGTAGCAGCGCCACGACCAGGTAGGTCGCAAAGCCGATGCCGACGCATGCAGCCATGGACCAAGCGGGCACGTAGATCTCGATATTGCCGTTGTAGGCGAGCAGCATCGAGCGGAAGATGGCCGTGAGCGAGCCAATAATGACCGGCAGGCTCAGCACGAGCGACGCCGCCACGCACAGCGTGATCGAGCGGATGTACAGATGCGAGATCTCACTATCGCGATAGCCAAAGACTTTCATGTAGCTGATCGAACGGGCGCTGTGGTCGATCACCGCTTTGGTCAGCAGGTACATAAACAGCAGGAAGATAAACACCGCGAGCCCGATCATCATTCCAATCATTTTGCTCATCATGCCGATGAACTGGTCACCCACGGCGCGCATGTCGTCGGGCGTGGTGTCGCCGGCAAAGTAACGAGCATCGAGGTCGAGCTTCTCGTCGCTCACATAGCCGTTAAAGTAGGCGGCGTCGTTGTCGAACAGCTCGTTAAAGTCGTCGATACTCATATAGATGTTCATGTCCGACTTGGAGCCCCAGGCACAGTCCTTGCCCGCGTACTCAAAGGAATAATGCTCGCCCTCGTACTTGTCGCTGAGCGTGACCTTCTGGCCCTCGCTCCAGCCAAACTTATCGAGCAGACCGCCGCCAAAGACGACGCGCCCGTCGCCGACGTTGAGGCCCTTCCAGTAGCGCGAATCGGACGAGATGCCGTAGACAGAAATCGTCTCCTCGCCATTACCGTCGCCACGGTCGTACTGCAGCTGGTAAACGGCATATTTCTCGGCCTGCGCGATTGCGCCCGCGCCGTTGTCGGTCGTATTGACCGGGTGGATATCGTCGTTGTCAGTGTCGATCTTAGAGGCCTTGTCGATCAGATCGATGGCCTCATCGCGGTTGCAGCCGAGGGCATCGGCAAGATCGTCGAGGCGTGCGTAGAGCGCATCCTTCTTGTCCTTGACCTTAGCAAGCGCATCCTGCGCTGCAGTCAGGCTCTCGGCAGACGGAGATGCGGTCGCGGCATCGGCTGCCGTCTGCGCGGCATCGGCCGCGTCGTCAAGCTCGTCATCGGCATCCTGAGCGGCAGAAAGCAGCGCGCCGTCAACCGACTGCAAGCGCTCGAGTGCCGACCATTGCTCGCGCTCCTCGGCAGTGCCCTCGAGCTCTAGCGGAGCCTTGAGTGTGTACTGGTGCTCGGCGACCAGGCTCGTCTCCAGGTTGTCCGCATAGTGCGTCATCGTGGGCAGAATCGCCAGGCCAAAGAGCAGTAGCAGCGACGCAAACGCAATGCCCACGAAGAGCGTGGCGAAGTTGCCCAGGTTGCGCAGGAAAACGCGCAGACGGAAGCGGGAGACAAAGCCCATGCGTTCCGGCAGCTGCAGACCGCGCTTGGTACCCGACTTACCGCTCGCCTCGTGACGAAGGAACTGCAACGGCGTCTTGCCCATCTTGCGGAGCAGGCCCACCAGCGTAATGAGGATGAGCGCGGCGGCGGGAACCACGGCGCACTTCACGAAGATCTCCCAGCTCCAGTACACCTGGAAGGGAGGCAGGCTATACGAACCGTAATAGAGGCCGCGCATGGGCTCGGTAAAGAACGCGACGCCGAGCGCGGTGCCCAAAAGCGCCGCGAGTACGCCCACGATGGCGGGAAGCGCGAGGTAGTGCAGAACGATCTCGCGGCGGCGATAGCCGCTGGCGAGCAGCGTGCCGATGATGGCGCTCTCCTCCTCGATGGTGGCGTCGGTGAGCACCACAAAGACAAACGCCATGATCACGATGATGATGTCGAGCAACGTCATCCACATCATGGAGTCGCCGTCCACGTCGTCGCGCGCATAGCCAATGCCCTGATTGGAATCGGCATCGATCAGATCGTCCACGCGCGCATCGGCATCGGTCAGCGCCTCGACCATATCCTGCTCCGCATCGATGCGATCCGCGGTGGGGAGGTCGCGATCGGTAAAGGTAAAGGAGTAGGTGTAGGCAGGCGCGCCGCCGGCGTCCTCAAGCGCGGCAAAGCCGGCGTCGGTGACCTCGGCCACGCCGTACGTGATGGTGTTCACCGTAAAGTCCGAATTGTCGAGGAACAGCGCCTGGCTATCGGGCTGGGTCATGATGCCGCAGATGGTGTAGGTGCGGCCCTCAAGCTCGACCTTATCACCCACGGCGAGGTCGTTGTTGGTGGCGAAGACACGGTCGATTGCCACCTCATCGTCCGTCTTGGGCTGCCTGCCTTCGCAGTAGGACGCAATGTCAACCTTGGTGCGATGCGCGTAGGTACGCAGGGTGCGCTTGGTGCCGTCGTCGCCAGCCGCCTTTTTGATGATGGCGTCGATGGAGAAGTTCTTGTAGAGCGTGACGCCACCGACGTCGCCGGCTGCATCCTCGGCGGCCTTGAGCTGGTCTTTGGTAGCCTCGAAGGAGGTGGTCACGCGGCCGTCCTCGATCGTGTACTCGTCGCGCATGTCGTCGATGAGGCAGCCGATGGAATGCGCCGCGAGCAAAAAGCCCGACGTAAGGGCGATGCTTCCGCACATAAGCAAAAAGATGCCCAGGTACTTGCCGATATTGCGGCGCAGCTCGCGCGGGAGACGTTTTGCGAGAGGTGTCATGGCGCCGCCTACCAATCGAGCTCGGCGGCCGCGACGGGTGACTCGTTGAGCTCATCCTCGACGATGCGCCCGTCGCGCAGGCGCAGCACGCGATTTGCCATGCGCGCGATGGCGGCATTGTGGGTGACAATGATGATGGTGCAGTCGTAGGTGCGGTTGACATCCTCCATGAGCTGCAAGATTTCCTTGGACGTCTTGTAGTCAAGCGCGCCCGTGGGCTCGTCGCACAGCAGCAGGCCCGGGTTTTTGACGAGTGCACGGCCGATGGCGCAGCGCTGCTGCTGGCCGCCCGAGACCTGGCGTGGGAACTTGTTGCGGTGCTCGTAGAGGCCCAGCGAACGCAGCAGGTCGTCGACATTGAGCGGGTTTTTGGACAGGTGCGCCGTGACCTCGATGTTCTCCTTGATGGTGAGATCGGGCACCAGGTTGTAAAACTGGAAGACAAAGCCCAGCTCGCGGCGTCGGTACTCGCCCAGATCGGCGGGCTTGAGCGCCGTGAGATCGCAGCCGTCCACCATGATGGAGCCGCCGTCGGCATCCTCTAGGCCGCCGATGAGATTGAGGAACGTCGATTTGCCCGAGCCCGAGGGCCCCAGCATGACGCAGATTTCGCCGCGGTTGATGGACGTATCGATACCGTCGAGTACCGTCAGGCGCGCATCGCCGTCGCCGTAGTGTTTCTTGAGTCCGTTGACCTGGACGTAGGCACGCTTTGTCGCCATGCTATCCCCCGTTGTTAGCCTTCTGCTACTTTTCTAGGCTAATAGTAAACCCGGACGAACTATTTTTAAGCGACGTGCGCGAACTATTTTCCAACCTACTCATTGGGGACAGACTTAAATGAGTGAAATCGCTCATTTAAGTCTGTCCCCAATGAGTGCCGCCAGGGACAGTCCTTGCCAGCCCGGCCGGCGAGCCGGCGAATCGGCAAAGACTGTCCCCAGCGACCAGTCGTTTAAGAACGTCCCCAATGACTAGGTGGCTAGGCGTGGGATTTGTTGTGCGCGAGGGCTAGGCCTACGGCGGCGATGGCCGCGGCAAAGAGCACCGTGACGCCCAGATCGCAGGCGATGTCGCCCAGCACGGTGGACGTCAGGTCCGCGGCGAGCGCCTTGCCGATCGCGTCGTTCACCCAATACGTCGGCACAAAGTGCGCCACCGTCTGCACGGCCGAGCCCATGAGCGACAGCGGCATCCAGGCGCCGCCCAAAAACGTCATGAGCATGCCGAGCAGGTTGCCCACACCGTTGAGCAGCTCCTCGCGCGCGCCCAGGCTCGACAGGGCAAAGCCAACGGCCAGTGGCGTGCACGCTAGGGCAAACGTTGCCGCCAGCGCCAGGCACACGCGACCCACGCCGACCTCGGCAACCGCGCTGGCAAAGCCCACGACGCCCATCATGCTCGACACGAGCCAGATGCAGACGGTGAGCACGGCGGCGGCCGCGAACACAGCGAGCGAACGCTGGCGCTCAGAGACCGGGCTGGCATCCATGCGGCGCACGCGCTCGGGCTCGTTCATGCCCGAGAACACCAGTCCCACCGACACGATGACCGACGAGATGATCGCGTACGCGCCAAAGTTGAAGTACGACTCGAGCGTGGTAGCAGCAGTCGAGTCGACCTTGACCTGCTCGATCTGGACCTCCGCGCGCTTTGCGGCCGCGTGCTCGGCGGCCCTTGCGACGTCGCCGTTGGAGGCAGCGGGCTCTAGTGCGGCCGCAGCGCCCGCGAGCGAGATCCACCGCGAGGCCTCGGCAGACGAAAGCGCCGCCGCCATGGTGCCGGCACCGTAGGTCACATCGAGCTTGGGCAGGGACTCCCCCGCGCGGGCGGCTGCAACAAGATCGTCCTCAAACCCCTCCGGGATAAAGAACACGCAGTCGGCGCTGCCTTTGGCGCTGTTGCTCTTGGAGAGCGCGTCAGCAAGGTCGTATGTGTCGTCGCCGACGCCCGTGACTAGGTCAAAGCGTGAGCCCAGGTGCTTGGTAAGCGCCCGCGAAAGGTCGCTATTGTCGCGGTCGACCACGATCACGTTGGTGTCGTAGGGCTTGTACTCGGTAAGCTGCGACGAGTTCCAGCTCACCGAAGCCGCGATGAATACGCCCATGAGCGAGATGAACACCGTATAGATGAGCAGGTAGAACGGGTGCGCCAGCGCCATGCGAAGCACGGTCTTAAAGGTGCTCATAGCGGCTCCTTCCAAAGATCAGCGTAGCGGCGGCGACAAACACCAGGGCCATCAGGACGAGCGCGCCGGCGCGAACAGCGAAGGGCCCCAGGTCCTCAAAGAAATACAGGCGATTGAACATGTCGCAGATGAGCTTGACGGGGTTGAGCCAGCACTCGACCGGACAAGCGCGGGCGACGTCGTCGGCAAGCGCCATCGCCGGCTCGCCGTAGAGGCCGGCGAACAGGGCGCACGTGGTGGCAAAGCCCGTGAGGATGCCCGACTTGGATGCCTTGCCGCCCTTAACGGGAAGCGTGCCCACAAAAAGCCCCAGGCCCGTGGCGGCAAGCGCGGATGCAGCCCCGCCCAGCAGGCACAACCCCTCGCGCCCGCCAAAGTCGACGCCCACGACCAGGCGCACGTAGCCGATCGCAACCGCCATCGATGCAAAGGAAACCAGCCACGAGCCGACAAAAATGCCGGCCAGCGACGCCGTCTTGGAAAGACCGCCCACGCAGCGGCGCGCGCCGAGGCCGGACAGATTGGGCTGCAAATCGACGACGCTCAAGGCGGCAAACTCGGCAGACATCATCGCGACCAGGCCAAAAAGCGCGTAATAGTAGATGACCGTGCCATCGGGCGTGGCACGAGTCAGGCTCACGCGGCGGGTTCCGCCCTCGAGCGACAGGGCGCGCGCAACCGCCGCCGGATCGGCGAGCGCCGCCGGGTTGTCCTGGGCAATCTGGGACATGAGCTCGGCATTTTGCGTATACGAGCTTGCCACCGTTTCAAGGATGCTGCGGTCGGTAAGCACCGACGAGGCGCGCGAGCTGTCGTAACTCGATAGCAGCGTGAGCCTGGGCGTGCCCGCGGCATCAACCGTATAGATGCCCGCGACCTCGCCGGCCTTGAGCGCTTTGCGCGCGGCAGCCAAGTCTTCGTACTCGCTCACATCGAGCAGCTGGTCGTCGCCTGCCTTGGCAAGCGAAGCTGCCACATCCTTAAAGGTCGAGGCATCCCAGGCCTCGTCCGCCACGACGGCAACCGGCACCGGGTCGACCGTGCCGTCGGAGCTGAGGTTCGCAAACATAAACATGAACATCGTGGAAAGCGCGATAGGAAAGAGAGCGCCCCAGACCCACGTGCTCGGCCGGCGCAGCAGCGTCTTGACCGTGGTGATGATGGTGTTGAACATGGCCGCCCCCTAGTCGCGCAGCTCGCGGCCGGTGATCTCGAGGAACACGTCGTTGAGGGTCGGCGGTTCGGAATAGATGCGGCCGAGCGGCACGTCATGCGAGCGCAGCGCATCGAGAATGTCCGTCAGGTTGTGCGGGCTCGCTTCGCACGAAAACGTGAGCTGTCCCGCCGTTGCCGAAAGGTCCAGAACGTGCGGCAGGCTTGCGACGGCACCGAGCGCCGCACTCGGAACCTCGCCGACCTCGATTACAATCTTCTCGCCCATCTGAATCATGCGCTTGAGCTCGTCGTTGGTGCCCTGCGCCAGCACGCGGCCGCCGTCCATGATCATGATGCGGCTGCAGATCTGCTCGACCTCCTCCATGTAATGGCTGGTATACACCACCGTGGCGCCCTCGTCGCGCAGGCGGCAGATGCCCTCCAGGATGGCGTTGCGGCTCTGCGGATCGACCGCCACCGTGGGCTCGTCAAAGAAGATGAGCTCGGGCTTGTGCGCGATGCCGCAGGCGATGTTGAGACGACGCGCCAGGCCGCCCGAGAGCTTGCCGGGGCGGAACTTGGTAAAGTCGCCCAGGCCGACAAAGTCGATCGCCTCGTCCACCAGCGCGCGGCGGCGCTTGCGGTCGTTGACGTACAGGCTACAGAAATAGTCGATGTTCTCGCGCACTGTGAGCTCGTCGAACACCGCCACCTGCTGCGGCACCACGCCCATGCGGCGCTTGAGGTCGTAGCGGGCGGGCGTCATGGGCTCGCCGAACAGCTCGATGGTGCCTTTGTCGTAGGCAAGCAGCTGCAGAATACAGTTGATGGACGTGGTTTTGCCCGAGCCGTTGGGGCCCAGCAGGCCAAAGATCTCGCCGGGGGCGATGTTCAGGTTAAAGTGGTCGAGCGCAATAAGATCGTCATAGCGCTTGACGAGGTTTTCGACATGGACGATGTCTGTCATGAGGCGGCCCTTCTGTTGCTTGCGGCCCGGTACGATTGCATCATCGCAGGAGCCGGCGGCGCGCGCCAGTGAGCTTTGTCACGAGTGCGGAGGTCTTGGTCGTGCGGCCTGCCGACGCCCCCGCTTTGCCGCGCGGGAGGAATGTCACGGTTGCGCAGGCGGCCCCTCCACCACGCGCAGCTTCGCGTACAATACCCACATGAACAGGCTTTTCGACAAATCGATCGTGCTAGCGTGCTGCATCGCAGCCGCTCTGGGCCTTGCTGTGGATGCTCGCCTGGTCGCGGCGTTTTGCCTTGGCGTTATTACCACCTCACTGGCCGAGCTCGCGCAGGGAGAGCGCGCCCGTCGCGCCAGCGAGGCCGCGAGTTACGCTTACATCATCGCGGCTGTCTTCGTGCCGCCGTTTGTGCCGTTTGCGCCCCTCGCCCTCTATGACATCGCGCGGCGCGTGCGCCGTGAACGCGTTTGGGTCGCGTTGGGCATTGGCGTCGCCTTTGTCTTTGCGCTCGTCGCGAACCTTCGCGCCGACGCGCTCACCGCCCGAACGCTCCTGCTGACCGCCATCCTTTCGGTTGCCGCCACCTTGCTATCGCTACGTACCGCCCAGTTGGAGCGCGAGCAGCAGCGCATGCGCCGTACCCGTGACGAGCTGCAGGAACGAGCCCTCGCGCTCGAGGCGCGCAACCGCGATCTTGCCGACCGCCAGGACTACGAAGTCGAGCTCGCGACACTCGCCGAGCGAGCCCGCATCGCGCGCGAGATCCACGATAACGTCGGGCACCAGCTCACGCGCGCCTCACTGCAGGCCGAAGCCCTGCGCGTGGTCCACGCCGACGAGCCCGGCGTCGCCGGCGATTTCGCCGACGTCAAGCACACCGTTGACGAGGCGCTCCAGCTCGTACGTGCCAGCGTCCACGCGCTCAACAACAACGCCGTCGACCTCTCCGTGCAGCTCGAACGCATTGTTGAAGGCGCGCGCTCGGACGGCGGCCCGCAGATTGAGCTTGAAGTTATGGCCGAGCATGCGCCCGCAAATGTCGCCAACTGCTTTGCGGCGGTCCTGCGCGAGGCGCTCTCCAACACCATGCGCCATGCTTGCGCCCAGACCGTCGCCGTACGGTGCATGGAGCATCCGTCGTTTTACCAGCTCATCGTCACCGATGATGGCACGGGCGGGGTCCAAGCAAGCGGCCGCGGCGCCGCGGAGGGCATGGGGCTCGGCTCCATGCGCGAGCGCGTCGAGGCGCTTGGCGGCACTTTCACCGCCGGCCCGCGCGCCGGCGCCGGCGGCTGGCGTGTGTTTGCCACCGTTCCCAAACAGCAAGGAGATGAGGCCCGATGAGGCTCATAGTTGTCGACGACGACCGTTTGGTAGTCGATTCGCTCAAGATTATCCTGGGCGTCCAGACGCAGATCGAGGTAGTGGGCACCGGCGCCAATGGCGACGACGCGGTCGCGCTCTACGCCGAGCACTCGCCCGACATCGCGCTGCTCGACATCCAGATGCCGGGACGCGACGGCCTTTCGGCCGCGCGCGAGATCCTTGAGCGCGACCCTGCGGCGCGCGTGGTATTTCTGACGACGTTCTCGGATGACGAGTACATTGTGTCGGCGCTCAAGCTGGGCGCCCGCGGTTACCTGATTAAAACCGATGTCGCCGCCATCCCGCCAGCGTTGGCGCAGGTCATGGACGGTAAACGCGTGCTCGAGGGCAAGGCGATCGAGGACATCGATTTTGATGGGGCGGACGACGAGGCCGGCGCGACCCGCCGGCCCGCGGCCTTTGCCGGCCTGACCGACCGCGAGTTCGAAGTCGCCGAGCTCATCGCCCGCGGCCTCGACAACAAGGAGATCGCTGCCACCGCCTATATGGGCGAAGGCACCGTGCGCAACCACATCAGCTCGATCCTAGCCAAAATGGGCCTGCGCAACCGCACGCAGATCGCCATCGCCTACCTGCGAGGGTAGTTGCCCAACGGCCGACCGCTCCGGCATAGCAAAATGACTGCTACCGATTTAATGCCATTTCAAAACTATGCCGGTTTCCGGGGCTGAGTCACGAGTCCCCAACCATGCCGATATTCGTGAAAATAAAACCGCAGGTAGACGAGCCGTCATTTTGCAGAAAACGCTGGTATGGATGGGAGTCCTGAGTTTAGCCCCGTAAACCGGCATAGTTTTGTTTGAACGGTCCTGCGCGAACGCACCCACCAGCCGTGTGGGGCCAAAAATGATCCGTTTTCCTCCGTCCCCGGGGGATCATTTGGCGGCGCCAACCACGAAATCGGCCCATCTACTACGTTTGACTCGATACCCCCAACCACACCCCCGTTTTCCAGAAAATCGCAGGCGTTCTACCTGCGGTTTTGTTTTCGCGTTTTTTGGCATGGTTGGGGGTAAGGGGATAAACGTAGTAGATGGGCCGATTTCGTGGCGGCCCTTCCTCCCCTGCGCACAAAAGTGCCGCCACGGAGAAGGGAGACGTCTCCGTGGCGGGGGGGGGGGGGGTGGGGCTATGTTCTGGCTCCCCGCCGACCGCCCGGGGCCTTTTGGCCCCGGGCGCTGCCAGCGTGCCTAGCGCTTACGGATACCCCAGACCAGGGCTCCGACGCCGGCCATGGCGATGACAAATGCCATGAGCAGTGCAGCGGCCTGCTGGTCACCCGTGGTGGGCAGGAAACCCTTGACCGTCTTGACGATGTTCGTCACGGTCTTGGGCGTGCCGGGATCGGGCGTCGGCACGGGCGTCTCGGGCTTCTTGTACGTGTTGTTGAACACGATACCCTCGACACTCTTGTCGCCCTTGGTAAAGGTGACGTTCGCCTTGAGGTTGCCCTCGCCGTCGTCGACCACGTTGACGGTCGCGGTAAAGACGGACTTGTCATAGGTCATACTGGCCTCGTCGCCCTTGACCTCGCTGATGGTGTAGACGTACGTACCGGGCTCGTCGTACTCGAACTTGTCGAAGTTGATCTTGCCGTCGGCATCGTTGGTGACGGTGGACTCGATGTCCTCGCCAACGAGCTTAAAGCTAAACTCGTCCTTCTTGAGCTCGCGTCCCTCGAGTACCTTGATGGCGCCGATGGAAACCTGCGTGGGCATGGCGTGATACTTGTTAGTAAAGCCAGCCGACTCGGTGGTTCCCTCGAGCTTGTGCGTCGCGGTCAGCGTGCCGTCGCCGTTGTCGGAGACGGTGGTCACGACGGTATAGGTCGCGCCGTCATAGGTGACGCCCTTGTACAGGCCGAGCGCGTTGGGGCAAGCCTCGCGCAGCGTGTACATGTGCGTGCCGGGTGCCTCGTAGCGGATCGGGCTCAGCGTAACGGTGCCGTTGGCGTCGTTGGTGCCGCTAGCGACAACCACGCCGTCCTCGAGCAGATCAAACGTGAACTCGCCGGCTGCAAGGTCGCGTCCGGTCAGACGCTTGACCGTCTTGACCTGATCGGTCACGGAAGAATCGGTGGGTGCCACGCTGTAGGTGTTGGTGAACGTGAAGGCAGCGCCGCCGTCGCCTTCGCGCTTGACGATCAGGTGCCCAGCGCCGTCGTCAGTCAAGGTGTAGGAGACCTTGCGCGTGGCGTTGGCGTCGTTAGTCACGCCAGGGGCGCTACCGGACTCGGTCACCGTGTAGGTAAAGGTGTGCGAGCGCGGGGCGGTGGGGGCTGCGGGCTCGGACTCGTCGCTGGGCTCGTCGGCGTTGGCATCAGCGTCGGTGTCGGCCTCTTCAGCCTCTGCCTTGTCGGCCTCGACCTCGTCAGCTTCGTCTGCTTCGGCCTTATCGGTCGCATCGTCTGTCACGCCCAGGGCGCGGTTGAGGTCCTCGAGCGTAAAGTGGATCTTGCCAAAGTCCACGTTGCCGGCCGTGTCGTTGGTTGCGGTCGTGTGCTCGGGCATCGGGGCACCCGCCTCGTCAGCGGTCACGGTAAAGGTAAACTTACCTGCGATGTCGGACGGGGTCAGGCCCTCAGCTGCCTGGAGCTTCTTGGTGCCGGCAAGCGCGGCGTCAACGGCATCGGCGCCGTAGACGTTCTCGAACAAGGGCTCGATGCCACCGTAGTCGACCGTTGCCGTCAGGGTACCGTCACCGTTATCGACGACGATAACCTTAAAGCCAAAGTACCACGTTGTAGCGGAAACGCCGTTCGGCAGCCCGTGTATAGCTTCGTAGGCCGTGTAGTTAATGGTCCAAGCAAGCTTACCGTCCTTGTCGGTACGATGGGCAAGCCCGGCAGACTTAAGATCGGCAAGCATCTTGGTGTCGTAGTGCAGCGCATCAAAGCTCACGTGCCCACCGATATTGGGCTTGAGATTTTCATAACCCACAAGCTCACCCTGATAGGCGATACCGAACCAGAACTCGCCGTCAACCATCGGGCGACCGGTCAGGGTCTTGGCGGCAACGACCTGAGCAGCGGTGCCACCAGGCGTGTTGGTCGTAGCGCTATAGCTGTTGACGAACGGGACCACGGCGCTCTCGACCGCGGCCGCGCCGGTCTTGTACTCGGTCACCAGCGTGCCCTCGGAACCGCCGGAGACGGTCGTCGTGGCGGTGAGCGTGCCGGCGGTGTCGTCGGCGATGGCGATCGTCACGGTGCGGACAGCGTCGTCGTAGGTGTAACCCGGCTGGCCGTCATTCTTCTCGGCAACGGTGTATGTAAAGGTCTTGCCGGCATCAGCCTGCGTAAATTTGACCTCATGGCCCGCCAGAATGTCAATCTGGCCGACTGTTCCCTCTATCGTTGCGGGGGACTCATAGTTGTTGGCCCCGGGCAGCAGGCCAAGTGCGCTAGCCGAACCATCGTCGGCGGGCGTCACGGTAAAGGTGAACTGGCCCTCGGTCATGGGGCGTCCGTAGAGGGTCTTGCTGAGCTTGAGGCCGCCGGCCGCGGCGTAATCGAGCTCAGTGCGGTACGTGTTGGTAAAGCGTCCGTTTTCCTTCTTAGTGACGTTGGCGGTCAGGGTGCCATCGCTGTCCTCGGTCACGGTCACTTCGGCGGTTGCGACATGCGCGTCATACGTCATGCCGACCGTGCTGCCCGCGTTCTCGCGAATCTCGTACTTATAGGTTCCGGCAGCGGCGTAGTGGATCTTACCGAACTTGATGGCGGCGATGCCGTCCTTCGCGTCCCTCTTGCTCACGGTTACGGTTGCGGGATCGGGCAGCGGGGTGCCTTCGGGGGCGGTGATGGTAAAGCTGAACTCGTCCCCATCCGTCCAGTCGCGACCGTCAATAGCCTTGCTCAGGCCAAAGTCGAGCTCGGTCTCGAGCGGGGTCACGCTGTAGGTGTTCTTGAAGATCGCAGCCTCAGCATTCTTCAGAACATGCTGGGCGCTGAGCGTGCCGTCGCCGTTATCGGTGATGGTCGTCTCGATGGCGAACTTGGCGTCACTGTAGGTAATGCCCTTGCTGGTGGTTCCGCCCTTGACCTCGCGCAGCGTGTAAGCGTGCGTTCCGGCCTTGTCGTACTTCACGGCGCTCATCGTGATCTTGCCATCGGCGGCGTTCTTGCCGGTGGCGACGACCTTGGCGTCCTTGTCCCCGCCCTCGACGAGCTCGAAGGAGAACTCGCCCTCAGCCATGTCGCGGCCGGTCAGGAACTTGGTCGCGGTAATCTGTTCGGTGACGCTCGTCTCGACAGGCTTCACGTTATAGGTATTGGTGAACGCAAATGCCGCATCGCCGTCCGGCTTGTGGGATACGCTCAGATTACCCTTGCCGTCATCGGTCACGGTGTAGGAAACCTTGCGCGTGGCGTTAGCGTCGTTGGTCACGCCAGCGACCTCGCCAGACTCGGTCACGGTGTAGGTAAAGGTGTGCTCGCGCTTCTCGGGCTTCTCGCCCAGGGCCTTGTTAAGGTCGTCGAGCGTAAAGGTGATCTTGCCAAAGTCGACCTTGCCCTTGGCATCATTGGTCACGCTCGCGTTCGCGGGCATGGGTGCGCCCTCTTCACCGGTCACGGTAAAGGTGAACTTGCCGGCAATATCGGCCGGGGTCAAGCCATCAGGAACCTGCAGGTTCTTCTTACCCACGAGCGATGCCGCGACGGGCGTGGCGGTGTAGGAGTTCTCGAACTTAATGCTCTTAACGTCCTCGGCGGCGCCCTGCAGCTCGTGCGTAGCCACCAGCTGGCTCTTGTTGTTATCGCTGATGGTCGTCACGATGGTGTAGGTCGTGCCATCGTAGGTGATGCCGCCGGCATTGCCCTTGACCTCGTGCAGCGTGTAGATGTGCTGACCGATCTCGGTGTACTTGATAGCCTTGAACGTAACGTTGCCGTTGGCGTCATTCTTGACGGTCTCGATAACCTTCGCGTCTTCGCCGAGACCCTCGCGCAGCTCAAAGCTGAACTCGCCGGCCTTGAGGTCGCGTCCGGTCAGGACCTTGGTCACCTTGATCTTGTCGGTGACGCTTGAATCGACGGAATTTGCAGCGTAGGTGTTCTTGAACTCAGTCTCGCCCGAAGTCACCTGTACGTCAGCGCTGAGCTCACCCTTCTTGTTGGGCGTTACCGTCACGGTAATCTCCGCGACATTCCCACTGTAAGTGATGCCATCGATAGTTTGGCCGGCGTTCTTCTCGCTGACCTTATAAACGTACGTGCCGGGCTCGGTGTAGGTAATCTCGCCGAAATCGATGGCTTTGTTGCCCTGGGTCGCGACCGCGGTCGTGGACTTCGGCATCGGGGCACCGTTCTCGGACGTCAGACCAAACTCAAACTTGTCCTCTTTCGTCCACTCGCGTCCCTCGAGCACCTTGGTCAGGCCAAAGCTAGCCTTGGTGTCAACCTTTGCCGGCGTCATGTCGTACTTATAGCTGATCTTGCCGTTGTTGCCCAAGTAGGAATTGACATGCGTAGCACCCGCCTTGGCGGACACGTTGTTCCACCTGGGGTTGAGCACGTCGAGCGCGGTCTCGGTCAAGTTGCCGCCCACACCCTCCTTGGTGGTGTGGAGCTCGTCGATAAAGGCCAGGCGCGCGGTTCCCACGCTAAACGAAAGGTTATCGTCCTTGTCGCGAACTATGGCGCCGTCAAACTTCGCAGCGTCGCCGCCGATAAACTCGATGACGGCAGTGGCGGACTTGGCCTCGTTGTTCTCGCCCTGCTCCTCAAACTCATCCTTGTAGTAATAGGTGCCTTTTTCTGCCAGTGAAATCTTTGCAGGCTGCGTGCATTCCTTATCGGTGTAAATGGGAGTCTGCTTCTGGAAGTAGTAGTAGCGGTTGGTATCGGCCGGCTCAAAGGTCGCAACCGTATCACCCAACGCACCGGTCTTCCACTTGTTTGCGTAGAAGCTCACGGTCTTGCTGTCATCGTCGGCAACGGTCGTATTCTTTTCGATGTAAGTCTTGAGCCCCGTGACCTTCTCAGGCGTAAATAGGTTGTCGAGCGCAACACTCTTCACGCTCGAAGCATACTTCACCTGGATGGGCTTAACGCTGTCGACCGAAAGCTTGCCGTCTACGGTCTTAAAGTGGCTCAGCGGAATCAACGATGCAGGAATGTTAACCGTTACGATATCGCCCTTCTGGGGATTGTCATCGCCGGCACGCTGCACGGTAATGAGCAGGTCTTTTGCCTTGCCGGTGAACTCATATGTGTCGGTATTGGTTTCTTCATTGAACGTCTTGCTCGCCTCGGTAAACGGCGTGCCGTTGATGACGACTTCGGTAAATCCATCGACCTGCATAAAGTCGCCCAGCTCGTCGGTAAACGTGATGTAGCCAGACTTGGTCTTGTCATATCCCTTATGGATTTCGGTCGGATAAGGCGCCTCCGATGTGATGGCCTGCGAGATGTCGTCGAAGACCTTCTTGAGCTCTTCGGCATTGGTCGCCGACTTGTAGTAGTCGGAGTTTTCCGCGCGTGCACCATGAGTATCCCATGCCGTGGCATTGGGGTAGTTGCTCGAAACGGCGTGCATGAACTTGTTCTCTTTTTGGCTTTTTCCCGAATCCTGGATACCAGCGCTGGGGTCCGCGCCATCAAAGATGCCGATAGTATAAACGGTGGCCTTGCTGTCCTTCATGTTCTTAGCAGCTGTCACGGCAGCGTTGGCGACACCCGCATCGAATTTATTTTGCTTTGTTGGCGTACCGTCGGTAAAGAACACAATAATCTTCTTGGCGTCTTTGCGGCCAGAAGTGATAGTGATTCCCTCGGCCAGCTCTAGGCCATAGTCGGCGCGCGTGGCGCCGGCAGGCTGAATTTGATTAATTGTATTCTTCTTGAGATCATCCGCATTGCTGCCGGAACAGTAGGTCAATTCTTTCATAACCTGGGTGTAATTGTAGGAGTACCCTCCGTCGCGATACATATTGTTGCCGATATCGTTGGACTTCTTGCCCGCAAACTTAACAATGGCAACCCTATGCTGCCTATTGACGCCCTCGATGCCCTCGTTTTGCTTGGCAATGGTATCGATAAAGCTATTCGCAGCGTTCTTCAACGCATCGATACGCTTAGGTGAGTCTATACCGCCCATATGATCATCCATCGAGCCAGAGGCGTCCAGCACCATCACGATGTCGAGTGGCGTGGTAACCGTTACGGTTGAATTAGACGTCGAGGACATCGCCGAAAGCGTAGTCACAAAATCTGACGCTTCGTTTTCTCCGGCTTTCTTGACCGTCTTGTCGGTCCAGATTCGGCCGACGTTTTGAGTCGTTACTTTGTTACCGTTGTGACCGGCCGCCCAGATTTCCCAGCGTCCGCTGGTGTCGGGGTCGACGACCGTTCCGCTTACTGTCGGCCCGTCCATTCCGGTGCTGGACCTGGCGTTGGCCTCGGGCAGCATGGCAAATGCTGCAGCCGGCAACACAAGCACTACGGCAAGTATCACCGCCAAGAGACCCCTCGTGTACTTACTCATCACGTCTCCCTTCTCGCGGTCTCAGACCTTGCATCAGCCTAAAGTTACGGAATGAGACACAATTAGGGCAGGTGACACATGTTCCAGATTGTGTTTTGGGCGTGAGACAAATGTCTCACCAAAGTTGAGACACGGCGTTTTCGCAGGAAAACGGGTGCGACTCGAGCCATCAGGCAAAAATGACCCGTTTTCCTCCGTCCCCGGGGGATCAATTGGTGGTGCTCGCCTCAAAACTGGCCCATCTACTACGTTTGACCCGATACCCCTGACCATAGCCGCATTTCATGAAAAACCGCAGGCATTTTACCTGCGGTTTTGTTTTTGCGTTGTTCGTTATGGTTGAGGGTAGCGGCCTAAACGTAGTAGATGGGCCCATTTCGTGGCAGACGGGTCACGCGGCAGCCCTCGCAAGGCCAAAATGATCCGTTTCCCTCTGTCCACGGGAGATCAAGGGATGCTACGGATATGGTGGTATTTCAAAACTATGCCGGATTACGGGGCTAATGTCGGGGCCCTTATCCATACCACCATTTTTTGAAAAACGGCAGGCTAATTACCTGAGGTTTTGTTTTTGCGATTTTCTGTATGGTCGGAGGTTCGCTATCCAGCCCCGTAATCCGGCATAGTTTTGTTCGCGGCGGCTCCACCGCTCGTTTAAGCGCGGGGCCGGTGGGGCATTTGCCCCATCGGCCCCTATCCCAGCCCTATTCCGGTTTGGTTTCCACCGTGGGAGTCTTGTCCGCTGCGACTGGAGTGCGGGCGGTGTCCATAGTCAGGCAGTGCTTGGGGCAGCTCTCGATGCACTCACCGCACACCACGCAGGCATACGGGTCAATCGACCACATTCCGCCCTTGCGATCGACCGCAAGTGCACCCGCCGGGCAACGGCGCGCGCACATGCCGCAGCAGATGCACACGTCCATATCGTTGACGATATGCCCGCGCAGGCGCTCGGGTGCCGCGAGCTTCTCCTGCGGATAGCACACCGTTACCGGCTGCTTGACCATAGAACCCAAGGCCGTCTTGGCAAATGTCAGCAAACTCATGCCGCGCCTACCTTTCCGTGCAGCTAATACAGGGGTCGATGGTCAGGATAATCATGGGCACGTTGGCAATGAGCACGCCCTGCAGCGCATGCGTCAGACCCGCCAGATTTTGCGACGTCGGCGTGCGCACGCGAAAACGGTCCAAGTTCTTGGTGCCGTTGCCGCGCACATAGTAATACGCCTCGCCGCGCGGCTGCTCAATCACAACCTCGCCGCGTGCGCCGTCGGCCGGCGTAAGCTTGGCGCGCCCGCCGATCCCGTCGTGCGGAATCTTGCCCACAAGCTCCTTGATGATGTCCATGGCCTGCGTGACCTCGGCGCAACGCACCTGGCAGCGGGCATAGCAATCGCCATCGGTAGCAACGATGGGCTCAAACGCAGCCAGGTCCGCATAGGCACCGTCGCCGAACATGCGCACGTCGTAGTCCACGCCCGAGGCGCGCCCAAACGGGCCGACCATCGAAAGCTCCAGCGCGTCCTTCTTGCTGATCACGCCCACGCCATGCAGGCGCTCGCCGCAGCTATTGTCGTCCAAAAACGTATGCACCAGGGCCTCGTAGTCGGGGCGCATGGCATCGAGCGCCTGGACAATGCCCGCCAGCTCAGAGTCCTCAATGTCGTGTTTAAGGCCGCCGATTTCGTTGATCGACAAAATCACGCGGCCGCCGCAAGTGCTCTCAAAGATCTTGAGAATCTGCTCGCGCAGGGTCCACGAACGATAGAACAGCGCCTCAAAACCAAAGGCATCGGCAAGCAGACCCAACCACAGCAGATGCGAATGAATGCGCGAAAGCTCATGCAGAATGGTGCGGATATACTGCACGCGACCAGGCACCTCGATGCCGAGCATACGCTCGCAGGCGCTGGCGTAGCCGCAGCTATGGCCCACGGCGCAGATGCCGCAGATGCGCTCGGCGATGTAGCAAAACTGATGCATGTCGCGCTTTTCGGTGAGCTTCTCGAGTCCGCGGTGCACAAAGCCGATCTGCGGAATTGCCTCGATGACGCGGTCGTCTTCGATCACCAGGTCCAGATGAAGCGGCTCGGGCAGCACCGGGTGCTGCGGGCCAAACGGAATAACGGAGCGATGTGCCATGGACCTTACGCCTCCTTTTTCTGCTTGTCGCGGGCGGCCTTGGCGGCAAGCGCCGCGCGGACCTTGGCCGCTTTCTCGGGATCCATGGCGGCGAGCTTTGCCTCCATCTCGGCGGCCTTGAGCGCCGCCTTCGCAGCAGCCCCATCGTGCTGAGTATCGGAGCCGGCAGCCGCAGCGGGCTGAGCAGCGGCGCCCGCGGCATCGCCGGCGCCCGCAACGCCCTCCCCTGCAGCAGCCGCAGCCGCGGCGGCCTTCTCGGCAGCGGCCTTGCGCGCCTTGGCCTCGGCAGCCGCGCGGACCTTCATGGCCTTCTCGCGCGCGGCCTTCACCTCGGGCGTGATAACGCTCATGGGCTCGGCAGTCGAAACCTGGTAGAAAAAGCCCTTAAAGTCGATCTGCATATCGGTAATGGCAAGACCAAACAGGTCGTGGGCCTCATTTTCAAATGGGAACACCGCGGGGTAATACGAGCTGATGGACGGAATCTCCTGGTACTGGTCGATGCCCTCAACCACCAGATTCTCGATCGCATAGCTGCCGTCCTGCGCAATATGTTCCTGAGCAGCGTGAACGTTGATAAACGTATAGACCAAGCGATACGAGCCGTCGTCGACGTTGCGCTCGGTGTGCATTTGCACAAAGCGCGCGCCGACGCCCTTGAGCGCCTGGACATGCGACAGGAGCTCGTCGATCCCAACGGTGGTATAGATAGCCTTTTGCATTACTCGGCCTCCTTTGCAGCGGCGGGTGTCCCAGCAGGTGCGTCGCCAGCGGCGGGCGCGTCGCCGGCCTCAGCCGCGGCCACAAACCCGTCCTCGCCCAGCTCAACGCCACCGTCCCAGGTGGCGGCGCCGCCCACGGTGAGCGGATCGCCGCCGGCGCGCATCACGGCCTCCTTCTGGTCCAAGATGCCGCACGCCTCCACGATGGCATTGATCACCGTCTCGGGGCGAATGGCGCACCCGGGCGCGTACACGTCCACGGGAATCGCGCGGTCCACGCCGCCGATCACGTTGTAGGCATCGCGGAACACGCCGCCCGAGCACGCGCAGATGCCGCACGCCACCACGCACTTGGGCTCGAGCATCTGGTTGTAAATCTGACGCACGACGGGCAGGTTCTGGGCATTGACCGACCCCGTCACCAAAAAGATGTCCGCATGCTTGGGGTTGCCGGTGTTGACCACGCCAAAGCGCTCCGCATCGAACAGTGGGGTAAGCGAGGCCAGCACCTCGATATCGCATCCGTTGCAGCTCGAGCCGTCGTAATGAATAACCCACGGTGAGCGCGACATTTTATGATCCATGGATGCCACCTCCTAAATAAACACGTCGACGAGGATGGGCATAAGGTTGAGCAGGCCAAACACCAGCGCCACGCCCCAGCCGAGCTTAAAGCAGCTGCGCCAGGTGCTGCGTGCGAAGGTGTTGTCGATCAGCACCTCGACAAAATACGTCGCGGCCATCACGACCAGGGCTACGACCCAGCTCACCGGGTTGTCCCAAACAAAGAACATGCCCACCCACATCAAAAACAGCACGGTCTCGCACCAGTGCATAAGGGTCATCTTGGCCAGCGTGCCGCCGCTCATCTCGGTGGCGACGCCCTGGACAATCTCCTGATGCGCGTGATGCGAGTACGAAAGATCGAACGGCGACTTGCGCAGTTTGATGGTAAGCACCGCGAGCAGCGCGAGGAAAATGGGCGCGCTGTACACGATGATGGGGGCCGACTGCCCCGTCACGGCGATGGAATCAAAGCTATCGGTGGCAAGGTACAGGCCCACGCTCATCAGCAGAACGGCGGGCTCGTAACTCATGACCTGCAGCAGCTCGCGGTCGGCGCCAACCTGGGCAAACGGGCTTTGCGTCGAGGCGGACGCCAGCACCACAAAGATCGCGGCGAGCGTCACCATAAAAGCGCACAGTAGCGTGTTAGAACCCGACACAAAGATGCCGCCGCCCACGACGGTGAAGATGAGCGCGCATGCCATATAGGTATCGTCCATGGTGTTTACGCTGGCAGGGGCCTTGCGCAGCAGCTTGGCAACGTCGTAGAACGGTTGCAGCAGGCGCGGGCCCACACGGCCCTGCATGCGGGCCGAAAGCTTGCGGTCAAGGCCGTCGATCAGGCCTCCCACAAGCGGCGCAATCAAGGCAAACGCCACGGTACCAATAAATATGCCCACGACACCCGAACCTTCAAAATACTTACCGCGCAGCACCGAGGGCGCGCTCATGGCAAGTCTCTCGGGCCCAATCCACGCGCAACACAGCAGCGCAAACAAGATAATGCTGCAACACACGACGCTACCCGCGGGGCCAATACGCTTCTCGCCAAGGGCGTCCTCCGAGTACCAATTGCGCTTTTCGGCCTTCACCTCGTGTCCCATCGAGCCACGGAAATGGCGATATTTGTCGGTCCCCACACCCGAAAGGTACACGTTGACGTGCGGTTTGTTGCTCACGCGGAATGAAGTCAGCAGCACCACGGCGATAAAAGCCACGATAACCACCATCAGATACATGGAGTCCTTGCCAATAACGTACGGCACGCGGCCAAACACCATGGCCAAGTAAGGCGACACCAGGCCGCTCGAGATGAGCGGGAACGCCACGCAGCAAAGAATCAGCAGCGCGGCGATGGTGTTGAGGGCCATCCATTCGGTCTTATGGACATTGACCTCAACGTTTTGAGCCGTGGGGTCGACGCCCGAAAGCTTGGCAAGCCACTTGCCCCAGAAGAAGAACGTCGCGGCCGAGCCAAAGGCAAGCACCATGATCATGAGCACGTTGCCGGTCTGCGCGAACGCCACCAGGGCGCCCCACTTGGACACGAGCATGCCAAACGGTGCCACGAACATGCCCATGATGCCCAGCATCATCAGACGCGTCAGGTGCGGCATGCGGCTGAACATGCCGTCCATGTCCTCGATATTGCGGCTGCCGATATGATGCTCGGCCGTGCCCACGCACAGGAACAGCAGCGACTTTGCCACCGTATGGAACAGGATCAGGAAGATCGCGGCCCACACGGCCTCGGGCGCGCCGACGCCTAGGCAGGCGCTGATAAGGCCCAAGTTGGAAATGGTGGAGTACGCGAGCACGCGTTTGGCGTTGCTCTGCGAGATGGCCATGAGGGCAGCGAGCAAAAACGTGATGGCACCCACACTCGTGACCATAAAGCCAGTCACGGGATAGATGGCATAGAGCGGGCTGAGCTTGACCATCAGGAACACGCCGGCTTTGACCATGGTTGACGAGTGCAGCAGGGCGCTCGTGGGCGTGGGGGCAACCATGGCACCCAATAGCCAAGTGTGGAACGGCATCTGCGCGGCCTTGGTGAGTGCGGCGAGCGACAGCAGAACGACCGGCATCACCAGCAGCGCGGATTGCGCGGTTCCGGCGCCGGAAAGCTCGATCATGCCCGAGATGGTCAGCGGCATGCCGTTAACGTGCAGGTACATGAGCCCGGCCAAAAACGCGATGCCGCCCAGCATGTTGAGGATGATCTGGGTGAAAGCGTTTTTTATGGCCTCGGGCGTGCGCGTGTAGCCAATCATGAGGAACGAGCACACGGTGGTGATTTCCCAGCCACAGAACAGCCACTCAAGGTTGTCGCTTGTCACGATGACGAACATGGCCGAGAGGAACAGGAACATAAGCGCCAGGAACTGCGGGCGTCGGTCAGGCGCCGTCTGCCCGCGCAGCGCTGCCTCGTGCTCGTCGTGGGCCTGGAAGTCCTTCATGTAGCCCAGGGCGTACACGCAGATAAGGCTGCCGACAATGCCGACGGCAAGCACCATGATCACGCTCATGTAGTCAAGGTAGAGTGGCGTTGCCGTGACGGCTTCGGTCGCGGGCAGCGTCATAGCTGCAAAGGTGAGCGAGCCCACCAGCTGCACCACGCCGAGCACCGTGGTGAGCGTGCTCTTATATTTACGCGCGTTGTACAGGATGACGGCGCACAGGATCACGTCGATGACGGAGCTGATGATCGAGAGCACATGCGAGGTGCCGGGGGCAACCTCGAAGCTCTGCGGGCCCGTGCCAAAAAACATGACGGCGACTACAACCGTCACCGCCATAATAATGCCGGAGCCTACAAGCCCTACCGCATCGCGGGCGCGGTCACCGCGCGCGAGCAGCATGCCCAGCGCCGGTACCAGCGGAAACAGGGTAAGGAAATACAGTAGCGTCATACCATCACTCCCCCATGCAAAAACGCTGCAATTGTTTAACGTTATAGCTCAGTTGAGGAGTAGCGACGGCGGGTTTTCGGTCAACTGGGGAGTTTTAGGCGTACGGGGTAAGGAGTCTGTCCGCTTTGGAGCAGAGAGGCGACGCTCCCCCTATCGCGGCGGCGGGCGCACGGGCCACTGCGCGCGGTTTATTAACCACTTTGGAGGATGTTCCAGTAGGCTCACGACGGTCCAAAAAGTTGGCGCGGCAAGAAAAATGCGCCCCTGTGGGCGCACCATCCCGTTCGCTATTCCGCTTTTTTAACGCGCGGCTTGCGACCGCGCGGCTTATCAACCAGCGCGGACTCACCGCTCTCGCGATACTGGCGGCACCAAGCCTTGACCGAAGACTCGCTGGGAATCTTGTGCTTGATCATGGCCTCGCGAACCGTTAAGCCGTTTTCCAAGCGGTCCTTGACCACGGCGAGCTTAACTTCGTACGAATAGGTGTGATGATGCGAACCGGCGTTGAGAACGGCGTCGGCACCGCCCACGGCATACGCGCGGGCCCACTGACGAGCCGTGGCCTGGGGAATGCCAAGCTCCGCGGCGAGGGCGCGATGACCGACCCCCTCTTGGAGGACCTCGACGGCGCGCTGCCTAACCTCGGGCGCATGCGTGCGAGTCCTAGTTGCTTCCGACATACCTGCCACTTCTTAGCCTTAACCGTTAATCTGCTTTCTTACGTGCAAGTTAGATAGTAGCATTTTACTGTTTGCTCAAAGCAGTTAATTAAAATAGACGCGGCGTTATCTGGGCATTTGGCACCAATTTACGACATTTCTTTATCGATTATTTACGCTGGTAGCTGACTCGCAGCCAATCGTCATTCGCCTGTCAACAAAATTGACACCTCTTTATGTCCTTTGCTATAGCGGATATGATTATTAACCCCTCCCCCAATAATTTTGAGTAATCGGCAAGGCAGTAGACGTCCTTACTCCTCATGATTACCGCGCATTGCCATCCACCGGAGCAAAACAAAAAGGGCGGGGCCTGCTGCGCTTGCAGGCCCCGCACCGGTTGACACCCGACGGGACACAGCCGGGCGAGGCGGATCCGTGCTACCGCCCCGCCTGGCCGCGATGTTCAACTACAGCTCGTTGGCCGCATGATACGCCGTGCGAATGGCGCTCGCGATGTCGGCGGTGCGCTCGCCCGAGCAGTCGCCCACGCAGGTCACGGGCACCGTCACGCCATCCAGGTCAAACGCGTTGGCCTTGGAGCCCACGGCCATCACCACGTAATCGCAGGCGATCTTCACCGGCTCCTCGGCACCGTCCTCGGTGGTGTGCACGGCCTCCACGCCCTCGTCGGTAATGGCGGTCAGGCGGGTCTTAACGTGCTGTTCCACGTTGTGGGCGGCAAAGTCGCTCATGATCAGCGGCAGAATGGTCTCGGACTCGCCAGCGGCAATCTTGTCGAGCATCTCGACAATCGCCACCTCGCAGCCGTGCTGCAGCAGGTACTCGGCAGTCTCGGTACCCACCAGGCCACCGCCAATGACGGCGACGCGCCCGCTGAGCTCCACCTTGCCGGCCAGCACGTCCCAGCTCGAGACGACCTTCTCCGAGTCGGCGCCCGGAACGGGGATGACCACGTCATGCGCGCCCACGGCCACAATCGCGGCGTCGGCGGCGTTGAGGTCCGCGGGGCGAGCGGCATGGTTGAGCTCAACCTTCACGCCCAGGCCGGGCAGAATCTTCTCGTAGTACTCGACCGAGCGCATGATCTCATCCTTGCGCGGAGGCGCGGCCGCCAGCACAATCTGGCCGCCCAGATGATCGCTCGCCTCATAGACGGTCACGTCGTAGCCGCGCTTGGCCGCCACGCGCGCGGCCTCCAGGCCGGCAATACCGCCGCCCACCACGGCGATCTTCTTGTCGCCCTCGCCCGGCTTAATGGCGATGGTCGCCTCGTCGCCGTTCTCGGCATTGAGCACGCACGAGATGTATTTGCGGTTTTGAATCGCGTCGACGCAGCCCTTGTTGCAGTTGAGGCACTCGCGGATGGGCTCACCCGTGGCGGCCTTCAGCGCAATGTCGGGGTCGCACATGAGCGAGCGGCCGTAGGCGATGATGTCGGCCGCGCCGTCTTCCAGAATCTTCTCACCGGCCTCGACCGAGACAACGCGGCCGACGGTTGCCACCGGCACGGAGACCAGGGCCTTGACGCGCTCGGCCACCGGCAGCGTCCAGTTGTAGGGCATGGCGCCCATGGGCGGAATGGTGTCTCCCATGTTGCCGGTGTGGTTGGCCTGCGCGACCTGGATCATGTCGATGCCCGCGCCCTCGAGCAGCTTGGCAAACTCGCAGGCCTCATCGGGCTGCAGGCCGCCCTTGCCGCGCGGCGTGCCGTCGGGGTTCTCCATGATCACGGGGAGCTTGTACTCCACCATCAGCTCCGGTGCGGCTTCCTTAATGGCGGCGACGACCTCCAGCGCGTAGCGAACGCGGTTCTCGAACGAGCCGCCGTACTCGTCGGTGCGCTGGTTGAGGATAGCCGAGCACAGCGAGCCCACCAGACGGTCGCCGTGGACCTCGATGGCGTCGATCCCGGCCTGCTGTGCGCGAGCGGCCGAGGCGGCGATGGCCTCCTTGATCTGGGTGAGCTGCTCCACGCTCGCCTCGTTCACAAAGTGCTGCATGTCGTGGTGCAGCTTGGCGTAGGCCTGCTTGCGAATCTCGTTGGACTCGGCCATCTTGGCGGCGAAGGTCTCCTCGTCGCCGGCGGCCTTGGCCTCCTGCGCGGCCTTGGCGGCGGCCATGGAGCCCATGACCATGCGGCCGACGCCGGGCACGTCGTACTCGGGATGGAACAGCTGCAGGGCGATCTTGGCGCCGTGCTTGTGGACGGCGTCGGCCAGCGCCTTAAACGTGGGGATCTGGGCATCGGTCGCCAGCTTGGGCGTGGGGCTCGCGGTCATAACGGGAGCGACGTCGCCGATGACGATGTAGCTCACGCCGCCACGGGCCAGACGCTCGTAAAAGGCCAGGCTGCGCTCGCCGATGGAACCGTCGCGCTCCTCGTAGCCGGTGGTGAGCGGCGGGAACATAATGCGGTTCTTGAGCTCAAGGGGGCCAACCGTAATGGGCTGGAGCAGCTTGGATGCAGGTGCGGTCATGGATATTCCTCTCTTGTAGGCGCGGCGGCGATGGTGCCGCGTAGTTGTCTAGAGGATATGGCATGGGAGCACAGTGGCGCAACGGAAATCGGCGAATATCAGGTGGCGGCGGGTGGATGGGGATGGGCGGGGCGGCCCGTCGGTTTATCTCAATCTGTAACAGTTAGGCCCACTTTTGGCCTCCACCTGTTACAGATCGAGACAAACCAACCCGGCCCGCTAGAACATCTAAATCTGTAACAGCTACCCGGCAAAATCCGTCCCTCGTGTCACAGATTCAGATAAACGGAGCCCGGCTGCCGAAAAATCTCGTTCTGTAACATCTATCGGCCAAAAACGGCCCCACGTGTTACAGATCAAGACATTCCCCTCAGCCCATCCTCAACAATCTCAATCCGTAACATCTAGGCCCGCTTTTGACCCCTACCCGTTACAGATTGAGATTTTGTTTGAGATTTGCCGAGGGACTATATCCACGCGTCATCGAAGCCACTGCGACAGAGGTGCGACATTACTGCGACAGAGGTGCGACATTACTGCGACAGAGGTGCGAAATAGATCGACCACCTTACCTTATCGTGTAGAACTGTTTTGGGTCGTTATGGGATGAGCCGTGCCATTCGAGCAGCCCGTCTTCCTCAATTAACTTACCAAGCACCCGGCTTGCTGTGCGGCGATTTCTCCCGATGTGCGCTGCAAGCTCCCTTGCTGTCACCCTTCCGTTCGCAAAGGCCAACCTGACGGCGGCGAGCTCATACTCCCCCAATGAGGCGATCACCTCCGGTGATACCTTGTCCTCGAGAGCCTCGCTTCTCCTTACGGTTCTGGCAACGATATTGTTCTCAAGCGTTAGCTGAACCCTTGCCCCATCAGGTTCCGTGTAGACCGGATCATTGAGCAGAGAGTTTTGCATCTCGGTATAAATGCGCTTGACGCCCTCGTTTAGCTCCCGAACCCAACCAAATTCAACCAGCGTGCGCGCGATGCGTGGGTTGCGCGAGTAACGAGTGGTCCTCATGTTGTCGAGCGTCACGATATTGGGAAGCGCGCCTGGACTGATGATTTCCAAACGGTCGTCGAACATCGAGACCCGGATGTAGTCGCCGCGGAACGAGTAGTCGCGATGTGTCACCGCGTTGACCAAGCCCTCGAACCAGGCGAACTCAGGATACTCAGGCACGGTCTGGAATTTCCCGTCGGGCCCCAGGAACTGAAATTCGCGGAGCATGCTCGAGATGAGTTCGTAGGCGTCTTGGATCACCTTAGGCAGCGGCCCACAGAAGCTTCGTTCTTTCGTGATGTTGAGACGCTCGCCCGTCTCCATTTTGACGCCGTCGTAGCGCAGGACACGGACTCGCGCCTGTGGCATCATCGCGGACGGATCCAGCGCGAATAGCAGGGCTCCAGCAACGGTCAGCTTTCCGTCACGCATAAAACGACGACTTCTAAGGACCTGCTCGTCGGAAACTTCGGTTCCAAGAATCCCTTTGTAGCGATCAAGCACTTCATGGTCCACGTCATCTAGGGAGGAATCCTCAACAAGCTCGTCCTCGAAGATTCTCTGCCCCTTATCGTACTCGAGGGCAAATACCTGTTCGCGGCTGAGCCTCACGCTCTTGTCGTCCTGCCGCAAGAAAACCTCGCCGTCGCTCACGCGAGCAACAGAGTGGTTGGTCGAGGCATCGATGTCCAAAACGAGAACGAAGTCCTCCTCGCCCGAAGAATTGACCACGGGGATTCGGTCTTTGCGAACAATAGGGGTTGGCGTGCAAGTCGTGAGCGCAGCGCGCTCGAATTTCTCAATGTCGCGCGCGCCGTTACGCTTGAAGCCCGTTACCTCACCATTATCCTCGATACCGATAACGAGCTTGCCTCCCGCCGAGTTGGCGAATGCACTAATAATGCTTCGCAATCTCCTTGTCATCCTTGCGGGCGCTCTTTCGATCGAAGTACTGATTCTCCCTGAGAGTGGAAAATAGAATCACATCGTTTGTCGCGATGGGTTGCTGCATTGCCGCCTCCTTACATGGCTCCATAAAGAAGTGTAAGTCAAAGGCATCGTATAGACGGCCCCTACATAGCGGCCCCTTTATTGTTTTTAAGACGTCACTGTTTCTAGTTAAGGATCGTTAAGGGTCGTCGCAGCTCCTTCCAATTGGAGTCTATCAATCGACAAGTCAATCCATCCGGCCCGTGATTATCGATAGCCCGTCCGCCTCACATAATAAAAAGAGTCAAGATTCACTCATAAAGGAGAGCAACAACAAAATCTCAATCTGTAACAGCTACTCGGCAAAATCCGTCCCCCGTGTTACAGATTTAGACAAACGGGGGCCGGCTGCCGGAAAATCTCGATCTGTAACACCTAGCCGCCCAAATCGGGTCTAGATGTTACAGATCGAGATTTTGTTTGAGAGGCCGAGAATTGGACCGAAAACACGGTCCCGGAATAACAAAAAAGCTCGCCGGCTAAGCCGACGAGCTGCAAGTTCTTGGTCGCGGGGGCAGGATTTGAACCTACGACCTCCGGGTTATGAGCCCGGCGAGCTACCAGACTGCTCCACCCCGCAATGTCTGGGCGCCTCATGTGCGCAAGAAAGAATATTACGTGGGAGTTCGGTAAACGGCAAGGAAAATCTCGTAGAGCATAATTCCTTCATATTTAAACCTCTCAGCCCTTATCACCGTAAACGAATCACAGCCGAGCGCCGTCGATGGCACGTATACAATGGTGCGCGTCCTTTTATGCCGACACCGGGAGTAGACATGCTGCTCGCTATCGATATGGGAAACACGCAGACGGCCATGGGTCTGTTTGACGGAGACGAGCTGGTGCAGTCGTGGCGCATGCCCACCGACCGCTCCTATACCGCCGACGAGATCCACGTGCGCCTGATGGGTTTCTTTAAGATGTACGGCCTCTCACTCGACGCGGTCGACGCGATTGCCTTTGCTGGCGTGGTGCCGCAGCTCTCGCGCGAGTGGCACGCCGTGGCCGACCGCATCGCGGCGGACGCCATCGTCATTGGGCCGCAGACGGCCGCCGTGACCAAGCTGCGCGCGGCGCGCCCCCAGGCCGTAGGTGCCGACCGCGTCGCCAACGCCGTCGCAGCCGAGACCTTCTACGGCGCGCCGGCAATCGTGGTGGACTTTGGCACCGCGACCAATATCGATGTCATCGACGAGGACGGCTATTACATTGGCGGAGCGATTGCGCCGGGCATCCGCATCTCCATGGACGCGCTCGCCGCCCGAGCCGCCAAGCTCGCCAGCGTTCCCCTCGAGGCGCCCGAGCACGCCATCGGCCGCGATACCGAGGAGTGCATCAAGGTCGGCGCCGTGGTGGGCGCTGCCGCCATGGCCGAAGGCCTGGTCGCTCGCATGAAGCGCGAGCTGGGCCGCGAGGACGCCACCGTTATCGCCACAGGCGGTCTCGCCGGCATCGTCGCCGATTCGACCGATGCCTTCGACGTGGTCGACGGGCAGCTCACCATCAAAGGCATCTGCGAAATCTACCGCCGCATGCAGAAGCTGGCGTAGGACAGTGGCTTAAGTCGAGCGCGAGCGGCGAATTGGGCAACGCACCGGTCCTATTCCTCAAAATTGAAAATATTTCGATTTTGAGGAATAGGATGCTGGCGATCCGTCCCCCAGATAGGCGAAAGCCCTCCCCGGTGCTGAACTGCCTCCCATTTCTTGGACATGAGAAATGGGAGGCAGTTCAGCACCGGGGAGGGCTTTGTTGTCGTTATCTTTAGCCGCGAACGACCCGCACTACAGTCCGCGAATCCGTACGGCCTCGGGCGGAAACTCCTGCTCGCCGGCATCGGTCTTGATGGTCGCGCGACCCCAGATGTCCAGGCCCGCAAACACACCGACCGCAAGCGGCAAACCGTTGGGCGACACCGCCGCGACCTGACGACCCAGCAGTGGCACCATGTCAAAGTACTCGCCCAGCACCGGAGCCAGCGGGCCGGCAGCGCCCTGCGGCGTGTTGGCGGCAACCGCCCAGGCGTCAACGCGGGTCAGCACAGCGGCGGCCAATGCCTCGATCAGCGCCTCATCTGCCATATCCACGCCAAGCTCACCCAGCGCCGCACGCTCAATATCAACCGTCACCGCGGCAAACATGCCCGCAGCACCGGCACCGCCGTTCACGGCAACACGCGCGAGCGACGCCTCAAACGCAGGCGCACCGCACACGATATCGCTCGGCCACTGGATACCCACTTTACCGGCAAGGCCCAACCCCGGCGTCGAAGCCGTGCCCACGAGCGCGTCCATCATGCCCATCGCGGCCACAAACGGCAGGCCGTGGAAGGCGTGCATGTTCACATCGGGGCGCACAACCAGCGAAAACGTCAGCGAAGCATCGCCCACGCTCCACGCGCACCAGCCCGCGGACACGCCCTCGCGGCCCGCGTCACGCGCCGCGTCGAGCTCGGTGCCAGCGGCAACAGCATTCATCTCGATCATCTACATACGCCCCAATTCGCCCACGATATGGCCCACGCGATCCTCGGGCTCCTTGACCTCGACGCCGTTGTAGCGGAAGAACCGAGCCGGGTCGTGCATCAGGTCCTCGAGCGGCACCAGCACAAAGTCACGCTCGCCGATCAGCGGATGCGGCAGGCGCAGCTTCTTGCCGCCGTGGGTCTCGCCGTCCATCCACAGCAGGTCCAAGTCGATGGTGCGCGGGCCGTTGGCCTTGGCCTTCTTGGAACGGTCGCGGCCCAGCTCGGCCTCGATCTTCATGAGCTCGTCAAGCAGCACCAGCGGAGCCAGCTCGGTCTTAATCTCGATGACGGCGTTGGCAAACGCGTCCTGGCGCGTCTCGTAGGCCGGCTCGCTCTCGTAGATCTTGGAGGAGTTGGACACGCAGGTGAGTGGAATCTCGGCGATCATGTCGCGTGCGGCGCGGATGTTGTCACAGCGATGCCCCAGGTTGGAGCCCACGGCCACAAACGCGCGGCGCGGCTGCGGCTTGGCAACCGCCCAGTAGCCGTTCAGGAACTGCGCAAAGCCCGCGGCGTCGTGCACGCGCACAATGTTGGCACCGGCCTGGATGGCGCCCAGGCACACGCCAAACGTAGCGGCATCGCGCTCGGCGGCCTCGGTCACGCCCGAGACGGCGCCCACAAAGCGCTTGCGCGATACGGCGCACATGAGCGGATAACCCAGTGACGCCATCTTGGCAGTCTCGCGCTGGATGACGATGTCCTCGTTGGCCGTCTTGCCAAAGCCCGGACCGGGATCAATGCAGATGCGGTCGCGCGACACGCCGGCGTGGATGAGCGCGCGGGCCTGGTCGGACAGAAAGCCCATGACGCGGCGCATGATGGGCGCCGAATCGGGCAGGGTGAAGCGGCGGAGCTGCGAGGTGGGCACGTAGGCTTCCTCGCGGCGGGCGCTGCGGCGCATCATGGCGGCCAGGCGGTCATTGGGCTCCGATGCGGCCTCGGTGGCCTCGGGCGCGGGCGCGACGGTCTCGGCGGCAGCAGCCTGCTCGGCGGCCGGCGTCTCCTGCTCGCTTGCAGGCTCGGTCGCGGGCTCCGGATCGCCAAACGGCAACGAGGGCTGCACCACGCCGCCCGGAAGCTTGGCCTCCGGCTTAGGCTCGCCCAGCAACTTGCCGCGACGGCGGCGAGCCGGCTTCTCAGCCTCACGCGCGGCCTCGGCAGCCGCCTCGCGCGCCTTCTCGGCAACAAACGCCGCAGCCGAGGTATCGAGCTGCACCGTTGCGTGCGTGCGTGTAGGCGCGGCGACCTCGCCGGCATGCATCACGATGACGCCGCAGGTGCTCGTCTTAACAAACTCGACCATCTTGGGGTCGGTGAAGCCCGTCACGTCGTTGACGATCGAGGCGCCGCAGCGCACGGCCGCCTTGGCAACCGCCACGTGGCGCGTGTCGATCGAGACGATGGCGCCCTCTTTGGCCAGCGCGCGCACCACGGGCAGCACGCGGCGAGCCTCCTCGTCGGGATTAACCGGGGTAAAGCCGGGGCGCGTGGACTCACCGCCCACGTCGATGATGTCGGCGCCGGCGTCAAGCATCGCCAGGCCGTACTCGATGGCGGCATCCGGGTCGAAGTGCTCCCCGCCGTCGCTAAACGAATCGGGCGTCACGTTGAGGACGCCCATGATGCGCGGACGGTCAAAGCTGAGCTCATACTTTCCGCACCGCCATGTCTTGCTGTCGTTCGCCATGAACATCCTCCTAAAATGCCCACGCCGCCGAGCTTGGGGAGCTGGCGGCGGGGTCGCTTTGCACTCAGTCTTTCTATTGTATCCGCGCACACGGGCTAGAACGCAAACGCGGCCGCGATGTCGCAAGAAATCAGCAGGTCGGCATTTGCATCCTGATCGGTAGGCGCCAAATTGCAAATGGCCAGCGTATCGCCGGTAAAGTAACGCGTAAGGCCCGCCGCCGGATACACCACGAGCGAGGTCCCACCCACAATGAGGGCATCGGCCGCGGCGATGGCGGCAACGGCGCCGGTCAGCACGTGCTCGTCGAGCGGCTCCTCGTAGAGCACCACATCGGGCTTGATGCGACCACCGCACGCAGGACACACGGGTACGCCCGCGGCGTCCTCGTGCTCGCGCGAGCAAATCCACTCGGCGCTATAGACCGCGCCGCACGACGGGCAAATGTTGCGATGGACCGATCCGTGCAGCTCGAACACGCGCTGAGAGCCGGCCATCTGATGCAGGCCGTCGATATTTTGCGTCACCACGGCATTTAGCTTACCGGCGCGCTCCAACTCGGCCAGCTTGGTGTGGCAGCGGTTGGGCTTGGCGCCAAGCGCAATCATCTTGGTGCGGTAGAAGTCGAAGAACTCGGCCGGATGCGCCTCATAAAAGCTATGCGAGAGCATAGTCTCGGGCGGGTAGGCAAACTGCTGGTGATACAGACCGTCCACGCTGCGGAAATCGGGAATGCCGCTTGCCGTGGAAACACCCGCGCCGCCAAAGAAGACCACGTGACTATGGGTTTCGAACAGCTCCGCCAGCGCGGCAGAGGCCTGTTTGGGATCCGATATTGCCTGCGTCATATGAGTCCTCCGTCCTTGTTGGTCGGGCAGCATCGGGCGACATCCCGGCATGCGGCCTTTGAGCCAGCACGCGCGGAGCCCACCCCGCCCCTGTTGCGCTAATCTTAAGCCTGCAAACCCCGTCGAAAGGACACCATGCCTCAGACTTACACTTTCGCCTCGTGGAACGTCAACGGCCTGCGCGCCGTGCTCAAAAAGGACCCGAGCTTTATCCAGATCGCGCAAGAACTCGACGTCGATATCCTGGCGCTGCAAGAGACCAAGCTGCAAGAAGGCCAGGTCGATATTGACCTGCCCGGCTATCACCAAACCTGGAGCTACGCCGAGCGTAAAGGCTATTCGGGCACTGCGGTCTTTAGCCGCCAGAAACCGCTGCGCGTGCTGCACGCCAACGCACTGCTACCCTACGCCGGCGAGAACGAGGCGGCCGAGCTCGTCGCCCAAGCCGCAACCGAGGGCCGCGTCTGCGCGCTCGAGTTCGACAAGTTTTGGCTTGTGGATGTCTACACGCCTAACGCCCAAAATGAGCTCGCGCGCATCGATGTACGCATGGCTTGGGACGATGCCTATCGCGACTTTTTGAGCGCGCTTGAACGCGAGACCGGTAAGCCCGTCGTAACCTGCGGCGACTTTAACGTGGCGCACGAGGAGATCGACCTTAAGAACCCCAAACCCAACCGCGGCAACGCCGGCTTTTCGGACGGAGAGCGCGGCAAGTTTACCGAGCTGCTCAACGCCGGGTTTACCGATACCTGGCGCGCGGCAAATCCCGACGTCGAGGGCGTCTACAGCTGGTGGAGCTATCGCTTTAATGCCCGCAAGAACAACGCCGGCTGGCGCATCGACTACTTCCTGGTGAGCGACGCAATCGCCGGCAATGTGCGCGACGCCGGCATCCGCGGCGACATCTTTGGCAGTGACCACTGCCCCGTCACCCTCACCCTAGAGCTCTAGCCCCAACTAATCCCCTGGGGACGGAGGAAAAGGGATCATTTTCACCTCGCGAGGGCATCCACGCGGCCCGCTTGCCACGAAACTGGCCCATCTACTACGTTTAAGCCACTACCCTCAACCACAGCGAGCAACGCAAAAAGAAAACCGCAGGTAGAAAGCCTGCGGTTTTTCATAAAACGCGGTTGTGTTTGGGGGCGTCGGGCCAAACGTAGTAGATAGGCCGATTCCGTGGCGGGCGGGTTCAGCTGATTCCCCGGGGATGTCTGGAGACGGAAGAAAACGGATCAGTTTGGCTCTTGAGGGCCACGATGCCCGTCTATCAACCGGCCATTTCAAAACTATGCCGGTTTACGGGGCTGAATCGCAAACCCCCAACCATACGCAATTCCGAAATACTAAAACCGCAGGTAAACGGCTTGCTCTATTTCGAAAAAGCCGGTATGGTCTGCCTGTGCCAATCTGGCCCCGTAAACCGGCATAGTTTTGAAATGGTACTTCGACAGTATTGATTCCCGCCCCGGCGCAACCAGCCCTACAGCCCGTACTTCACGACGACTCGGTTGATACGGCGACACCAGGGCTTGTACAGGGCGGCCAAAAACACGCAGGTCGCGAGTCCATGCGTGATATCGAACGGTACGGCGGTGGCAAGACGCGCCACGGCGCCCGCCCACGTGAGCGGTTGAACAAAACCGATGACGTCATACGCGTTGATCACCACGCCGTACAGCAGACCCGAAGCAAAGCCGTACGCCATCAGCGCCGGCATGCGCACGGTTCCATCCGCACGGTCGAACGCACCGGCATGCGCCAGCGCACCGCCCACATAGCCAACCAGACCCCAGGCATACATCTGCCACGGCGTCCACATGCCCTGTCCAAAAAAGAAATTGCTGGTCAGCGCTGCCAACGCGCCGACCATGAAGCCGTTGCGTCGGCCCAACGTCGCCCCCGCGATAATGGCGATGGCGCTCACGGGTTTAAAGTCGGGAATGGGGCCAAACAAGATGCGCCCCGCCGCGGCCAACGCCGCCAGAACCAGCGTTGGCATAATCTGGCGCAGGCCCGGGCGCGATGCCTCGTAGCCCGCAAAGAACAGCGCGAGCACCAGTGCCACCACAACCAGCATGGCAAGCGCTGTCTGCTCAATGCCCGTCAGCAATGCTGCGGCCATTACCGCCGGCACCGCCAACAACAGCGGAATCTCCAGTTTTGCAAGTAGGCGCGAGCCGCGATAATCCGCCATTCCATCACGCCCTATAAAACACGTTGTCGGCAAAGAAGTCTGCCGGCGGCTCCATGCAGGCAATTTCGCCGTCGAACATCATGGCAACGTCGTCGGCAGCCTGCTCGGCGAAGTCCAGGTCGTGCGTGGCCATGATGACGGTGCCGCCGGCTTGCGCATGCTCGCACAGGGCGCGGGCGATAATGCGGCGGCTCGTCAGGTCCAGCCCCTTCGTGGGCTCGTCGAGCAGCAACAGCTCCGGACCAATCAACAGCAGCTTTACCAACGCGAGCAGCTGACGCTGGCCGCCCGAAAGATCGTACGGATGGCGCGCATCCAGGCCGTCCAATCCCAGCTGCGCCGCGCGCTCCCGCGCCACATCCTCGTCATATCCGCAGGTCGAAGCCCATTCCATCAGCTCGTCGTGCACTGTCTCGGCGACCAGCAGGGCCTTGGGGTTCTGCGGCAGCAGCGCAGCCGAGGCCGCTCCGCGCACCATACGACCACGCTGCAGTCTGGCAGTCTTGGCCAGCACCGAAAGCATCGTCGACTTGCCGCAGCCGTTACCGCCCACAATCGCGTGCACCGCACCGGCAGAAAACGTCACGTCGAGCCCGCGCAGCACCCAACCGGTAGCTCGGTCGTAGCGAAACCAGCCTTCCGACAGGGTGGTAGCCGACTCGCCGTGCATTTTTGAGAGTATTCTGCGTCCACCGGCACGCGATGGCGCCCCCGAGTCGTCCTGCGGCTGAATTTGTGCCTCAAATTCAGCCGATTTGCCCGATTTCAGTCCCTTTTTTGCACCCGGAGCGCCCTCGCGCGGGTCCAAAGAACCCAACTGGCCACTGACGCTGCTGAAAACTCCGCTTTTTGCACGCCGCGAGGCACCCCACCCTGGCACCTCGCCAGAAAACAGCCCTTCACGATGCCCCAAGGAGGCGATATCAGCCACCTCGCACACGCGACCGTCTTCAATCCGGTACGCGCACGTCGCATACTCGAGCATCGGGCGCGGCTGGTGCGTCGCCACAACAACCGTACAGCCCAGCTCGCGGTTCACGCGGAACAGCGCATGCAGAAAGTTTTTCTCGGCAACAGGATCGAGTTGGGACGTGGGTTCGTCGAGCAGCAGCACGCGCGGGCGCAGCGCCAGCACGGCCGCCAGCGACAGCAGTTGCTTGCGTCCACCCGAAAGCGTATCGGTATCGCGATGCAACCAGTCCTCCAGCCCAAAGAAATAGCTGGTCTCGGCCACGCGACGACGCATCTCGTCGCGCGCTAGCCCCAAGTTTTCCAGGCCAAACGCCATCTCGTGCCACACGGTCTCGCACACAATCTGGTTCTCGGGATCCTGGAACACGTAGCCCACGCGCTCCGCGGAGGTCCGAACATCCATGTCGGCGACGCTCTCGCCCAGCACGCGCAGCTCGCCAGCGCATTCGCCCGTCAGCGAAATCTCGGGCTTGAGTAGCGAGAGCAGCGTCGACTTGCCCGACCCAGTACCGCCCACCAGCAGTGCAAACGCACCTTGGGGAACAGACCAGTCGAGCCCGTCGAGTACCGGCGCCTCAGCCCCAGGGTAGGTAAAGCTCAGACCCCGTACCTCAATCGCAGGCACATCGGAGCCGCACGCCCCACCCGTTACCGAGCAGCTATCCAACCTGGTCACCAGCCAAACCTCTTCTCGTCAATCGCGTGCAACACACAGGGCAACACCATCCAAGCCGCGTACACAATATAGCCAGGCCACGGCGCCGGCACCGAAAGCTGAGGGTAAAACGAATACTGCGTCGTCGCGGCCCACGCCACCGCAACCGTAGCAGCGCCAAACAGCGCAAGCCCCACCAGCGCGACAACGTCGCCGCGCCCCAGCCGATACCGCGCATACGTCGTACGACGCGCCGCGGCACCCCATCCGCGCGAGCGCATGGCGTCGGCGCGCTCCAGCGAATCCTCCATGCCCCAGCCCATCAGCACACTCGAGGCCCGCAAGCGCGAGCGCACGGGGTCGGCCGGCGCGCGCCCCGGCACATCGATCGCGTCCTGCACCGCCAGCACCGTGCGGCCGCGGCGCAAAAACTGCGGGATAAGCCGCATGCACATCGAGATCATGAGCGCGACCACCGGCGCGGCGTTGCCCAACAACGCGAGCACCTTGTCGTATTCGAGCATCGACGCCGCAGCCTCAAACCACAGCACGCTCGCCACAAACAGCCCGCCCATACACAGGCCGTATACCATGCTCTCCAAATACACTGCGCGCATGCCGATGCGGAACAACTCCGTCGAGCCCGAGGCGCTAAACAGCGGATTCACCAGCGCGATAATCAAAATCACCGGCAGCTGCCAGCGAAGCGCGTTCAGCGTGCGAGCAGCCCCGCGGGTCGCAAAGCCGTATGCCAGCCCGCCTGCGAGCGACAGCGCGATCAGCACCGGTTGCATCGAGAACATGGTGAGCCCCAGCGTTAGCGCCATGTAGAGCGCAGGCACCGCCGGGTGCGACATCGAAAATGCCGCGACGGGCTCGATGTCCGACCTCTCTCGCATATTGTCCACGGGCACCCGCCCTCTCACCCAAATACCAATGCCGCAGTGCCGCAAACACCGCACAAGCAGCGCAACCGCCGCGCCGGAACCACAAACCCAGCCGCCGCGGCCCAAACGTTACGCGCTCATCATATGCCTGCGGTATCATATTGCGCCGTGTATCGTTTCCAAACACACGTCTCTATAACGTAACAGGAGATCACATGGACGCAACCGCAATTATCCTCGCTGCCGGCGAGGGCACCCGCATGAAGTCGAACCACTGCAAGGTTTCGCACAAGATCCTGGGTAAGCCCATGGTCCAGTGGATCGTCGACGCCACCATCAAGGCCGGCTGCAGCCGCGTCGTGGTCGTCATCGGCAGCCACGCCGACGAGATGCGCGCCCTTATCGACGGCGCCTACGCCAGCAGCGCCACCAAGGTCGAGTGCGTCGAGCAGACCGAGCGCCTGGGCACCGGTCACGCCGTGAAGGTCGCGCTCGAGGCCTGCGGCATCGCCGAGGGTCCGGTCGTCGTGCTCAACGGCGACCTGCCGCTCATCACTGCCGACACCGTCGCCAAGTTCGCGCAGACCGTCGCTACCGGCGAGCTCGCCTGCACCGTCATGACCATGACCCCGCCCGATCCCTTTGGCTACGGCCGCATCAAGCTGGGCGCCGACGGCCAGATCGAGCGCATCATCGAGCAGAAGGACTGCACGCCCGAGCAGGCCGCCACGCTGCTCGAGTGCAACGCCGGCTGCTACGCCTTCGACGGCGCACAGCTCGCCGCCCACATCAACGAGATCGGCAACGACAACGCGCAGTCCGAGTACTACCTGCCCGACATGCTCGAAATCCTCAAGGGTCACGGCCAAGCGGTCTCCATCTTCCACTGTGACGACTACCGCGACGGCCTGGGCGTCAACAGCCGCATCCAGCTCGCGCAGCTTACCGCCATCGCACGCGACCGCATCAACGAGCACTGGATGGCCGAGGGCGTTACCTTCATCGACCCCACGCAGGCCTGGATCGGCCCCGACGCCACCATCGACCGCGACACCGTCGTGTGGCCGCAGACGCACCTGATCGGCCACGTCACCGTGGGCGAGGAGTGCCAGCTCGGCCCCAACAGCCGTCTCACCGACACCACCGTCGGCAGCGGCTGCACCATCGATGAGACCATCGCCATCGAGGCCGTCATCGAGAACGGCGTCGACTGCGGCCCGCGCGCCTACCTGCGCCCGGGTACCCACATGCTCGACGGTTCCAAGGCCGGCACGCACGTGGAGATCAAGAAGTCCACGATCGGCGAGGGCTCCAAGGTGCCGCACCTGTCCTACATCGGCGACACCACCATGGGCTCCGGCGTCAACGTGGGCGCTGGCTCCATCACCTGCAACTACGACGGCGTGCACAAGCACAAGACCGTCATCGGCAAGGACGCCTTCATCGGCTCCGACACCATGATGGTCGCGCCCGCTCAGATCGGCGACGGCGCGCTCGTGGCCGCCGGCTCCGTCATCACCGAGCCGGTCCCGGCAGACGCGCTCGGACTGGGTCGTGCCCGTCAGGTAAATATTGAGGGCTGGGCCGCCGATTATCGCCGCCGTCTGCACGAGGACGACGAGGTATAACGTTTTATCAAGCATCTAAGGAGCTGTTCCCATGGGGACGGCTCCTTTTTCTATGCTGACCTGCGCGACCGGATGAGTGGTCGGTTCGTGTCCGTTGACGGTAAAGACGTTATCAAGACTCGATAAACCCCGCCGCGCGGTTACAATGCAACAAGGCATCTATATGGCATTCGATATAAAGGAGAAGGGTAATGCCGATTAATGATCCCGAGAAGTCGGAGAATATGCGCAAGTCCATCCGCGTGTATTCCGGTTCCTCCAACCGTCCCCTCGCTCAGAAGATTGCTGAGTACCTTGGGGTCGAGCTTTCGGGCCTTACGCTAAAGCAGTTCGCCAATGGTGAGATTTACGCCCGCTACGACGAGACCGTCCGCGGCGCCGACGTCTTCCTGATTCAGTCTGTGGCCGGCGGCAACGTCAACGACATGCTCATGGAGCTGCTCATCGCCACCGACGCTGCCAAGCGCGCATCCGCCCGCTCCATCACCGCCGTTATCACCCACTACGGCTATGCCCGCCAGGACCGCAAGGCCGGCCCGCGCGAGCCCATCACTGCCCGCCTCGTCGCCAACCTGCTCGAGCGCGCCGGCGTCAACCGCATCATCACCCTCGACCTGCACCAGGGTCAGATCCAGGGCTTCTTTGATATCCCGGTTAACCACCTGTCCGCGCTGCCGCTGTTTGGCCAGTACTACAACGACATGCACTTCGACACCGACAACCTGGTTGTCGTCTCCCCCGACGTGGGTCGTGCCAAGGCCGCCAAGAAGCTGTCCGACATGCTCGGCTGCGACCTGGCCATCGCCCACAAGGGCCGTCCGCGCCACAACGCCGCCGAGGTCATGGGCATCATCGGTGACATCAAGGGCAAGACCTGCATCATCAACGACGACATGATCGACACCGCTGGCACCCTGTGCGCCAACGTCAAGGAGCTCAAGGCTATGGGCGCCGGCGACATCTACGTCTGCGCCACCCACGGCATCTTCTCCGGTCCGGCCATCGAGCGCCTGAACGATGCCCCCATCGTCGAGTGCGTCGTCACCGACGCCATCCCCGTCGAGGTTGGCGGCAAGATCAAGACCATCTCGGTCGCCGAGGAGTTCGCTCAGGCCATCTCCGCCGTTTACCACGAGGAGCCCGTCTCCACGCTCGTCGGCGGCGACTTCGCGCTGTAGTCGCATCGTCCTTGCAACCCGGCGCATCGCCGTCGGAACAGAAGAAACCCCCGCGCTCCCCCTTGCTTCGCAAAGGTCGCGCGGGGGTTTCTTCTGTTCCGACGGCTCGCTCTGCCGCGGCCACGCTTTTGTCTGGTGGGATTTCGCTGAAACGAAGTCTCGCCTTCGGCGGGCGTGGTAGCCTTTGTCGTTGAACGAACTACTTATGTAACGAAAGGAAGCCTATGGCAGCTGCACAGCCGCTTAAGATTCGCATGGTTGCCGGACTTGGCAACCCTGGCGATGAGTATGCCGAGACCCGCCACAACGCTGGCTTTAAGGCAATCGACGAGCTGGCCCGTCAGGCCGGCGTCACGTACTGGAAAAACCAGGCAGGCGCCGAGGTCGCACTCATCAATATCAACGATCCCGAGGAAGAGGGCGGCAAGCGCCAGATCGTGCTGGTCAAGCCGCAGTCGTATATGAATACCTCGGGTGGCCCCATCTCCAAGCTCTGCCGCGAGTACAAAATCAAGGCCGAGGAGCTGCTTGTAATCCACGACGAGCTCGACATTCCCACCGGCGATGTGCGCGTCAAGGTGGGCGGCGGCCACGCCGGCCACAACGGCCTGCGCTCCATCATCGACAAGATGGGCAGCCGCGACTTTAGTCGCATCCGCACCGGCATCGGCAACCCTCCCGGCAAGATGGCCGTGGCAGACTATGTGCTCAAGCAGCTACGCGCCCGCGAGGCCGAGGACTTCCAGGACACCTGCGCCCGCGCCGCCGACGCTGCGGGCCTCGCCATCGTGCACGGTGTGATCTACGCCCGCGACCATGTCAACGGCTCCGCCTCCGCCAACGGCAAGCACTAAAACCTACCAAAAAGGGACAGGTTTATTTTGGCGGGTTTTATGTGCGGAAACACCGCAACGGCCGCATCGCAATTGACTCTGTGCCGCCATACATATGCAGCGCCCCAAAGGAGGTCGGCCTCACCTATGCGCAAGGCCGACCTCCTTCGCTGTTTTGCCTGATAAAACCGACCATGAGAAACCCGTCCCTTTTGGTAGGCCGGAGCGGATAAACCCGGTTGATTTCCGATCTCAGCCGAACACATTGAGCAAATAGGCCGTTCCCGCACCTAGCCGAACGCCCCCGCGGCCCCTCCCGGGGCCCGGG